>NZ_WPDC01000043.1:0-29470 GCF_035615595.1 Vibrio sp. R-1
CGCTTCATCGGCACTGCGCCACTGCTCAATCATCGCCATCGCAGCTTCATTAGCCCCGCCATGCAAAGGCCCGCGTAGCGTACCAATCGCGCCTGTGACGCAAGAGTGAATATCCGACAAGGTTGACGCGCAGACTCTTGCCGCAAAGGTAGAAGCATTGAATTCATGCTCAGCGTACAGAGTGAGCGAGCAGTGCATCACTTTTTTGAACAGCTCGCTCGGCGCTTGGCCAGTGAGCATTTTGAGGAAATAGCCGCCAATCGAATCTTCACTTTGATCGGCGGTATCAATCCGCACCCCGTCATGACTGAAGCGATACCAGTAACAGATGATCGCCGGAAACAGCGCCAACATACGCTCGGTCGCCGCTTGTTGCTCAGCGAAGGTATGTTCAGGCTCAAGGTTGCCAAGAATGGAGCAGCCCGTGCGCATCACATCCATCGGATGCGCTTCGGCAGGGATCAATTCCAGTGCTTGTTTAAGTTTTTCGGGTAAACCGCGCAGGCCAATCAAACGAGTTTTGTACTGATCCAGCTCCGCTTGCGTTGGCAAATGCCCCACCAATAGCAGGTGCGCAACCTCTTCAAACTGAGCATGATGGGCCAAATCGGTAATGTCGTAACCACGGTAGGTTAACCCGGTTCCCGTTTTACCCACAGTACACAAAGCGGTGCTTCCCGCGCTTTGGCCGCGCAGCCCTGCTCCGCCTAACTCTTTTGCAGCAGACATGTCGAACTCCTTTTCTGGCTCTCCTTTTGGTGCTGATGCACCGACCTCTTTGGGTCACCTTTAGGTGTTTTAGGAGAGCAATTTCACGTTATTGGATTTAATGTTCTCTTACTCGCGCAGCCACATTGGCTGTCAAACCTAAGAGAGGGTTGTTTTCCTTGGGCTTCCCTCGACTTAAGAGGGTTGTGAAAACAGCTGATCCAGCTTGTCTTCGTATTCGTGGTAATGCAGGTAGGCGTAAAGCTCTTTGCGCGTTTGCATTTGATCGAGCAGCGCTTCCTGATTACCGTGTTCCAGCAAGTGGCGATACACATTTTCCGCGGCTTTATTCATGGCGCGGAAAGCGCTGAGTGGGTACAGCACCATATCCACATTCACCGCCGCCAATTGCTCGCCGCTGTAAAGGGGAGTCTGACCAAACTCGGTAATGTTGGCCAAAATCGGCACAGGTTTACCTGTGGCACTGCGCAGTGCCGTCGAGAACTGCTCGTACTGTTTCAGCTCAGTCATGGCTTCAGGGAAAATCATGTCCGCGCCCGCTTCCACACAAGCAATCGCACGCTCAATTGCGCTGTCCATGCCTTCTACCGCTAAGGCATCGGTGCGCGCCATGATCACAAACTCAGGATTGATGCGCGCATCCACTGCGGCTTTGACGCGATCCACCATCTCTTGCTGGCTAACAATCGCTTTGTTAGGACGATGGCCACAGCGTTTTTGCGCCACCTGATCTTCCATGTGCACTGCTGCGGCTCCGGCTTTTTCCATCGCTTTGATGGTGCGAGCAATGTTAAATGCACCGCCAAATCCGGTATCAATATCCACCAGCAAAGGCAAATCGCAGGCGTTGGTGATGCGTTCCACATCTACCAACACGTCATTGAGTGTGGTGATGCCCAAATCTGGCAAGCCGTACGAGGCATTGGCAATGCCACCGCCAGAGAGATAAATCGCTTGATGGCCGATACTTTTCGCCATCATGGCGCAGTAAGGGTTGATGGTGCCGACGATTTGCAGTGGATGATGGGTTTTCACTGCCAGCCTGAATTTGGCGCCAGGACTTAAACTCATGGGATTCTCCTTAACCTTGTTGTTGGGCATCCAGCATTATTTGTTGTTCGATCAATTGGCGACTGCGCGAGATGTGGCGACGCATCAGCATTTCGGCCAACTCTTCATCTCGTTGGCGAATCGCACGCAGAATAAATTTGTGTTCTTCCAAAGCTTCTACCGGACGCGAATGCGAACGCGGCGATTGGTAACGATACATGCGCAACAAGTGGTAAAGCTCATCACACAGCAAGCCAATCAGTTGTTGATTGCGGCTGGCTTGAATAATTCGATAGTGGAAATCGAAATCACCTTGCTGGTGAAAGTAAGAAGCGCCTTCAACCTGATCGATATGAGTGGAATGTGTCGACAATAGGCTTTCTAAGCCCGCCAGTTCGATTTCGGTAATATTACGCGCTGCTAACCTTGCGGCCATGCCTTCCAGAGCTTCGCGCACTGCATACAGCTCAACCAATTTGGTGGGTGACAATTGAATCACTCGCGCACCGATGTGCGGAATGCGCTCTATCAATCCAAGCCCTTCCACTCGCATTAACGCTTCACGCAGTGGGCCACGGCTGACTTGAAACTGTTTGGCGAGCTCAGGTTCAGAGATTTTACTGCCCGGCGCGAGCTGACCTTCAACAATGGCTTCAATCAGATACTCAGTGAGATTCTCTGATTTGGTGCTCTCTTTTTCAGTGCTCGCTTGGCGGACTAACGGACTACTTTTCATCAATCGTGATTCTCATGTTCGCAACTAACTGTTCACAACTCACTCTGTGTTAAATGCGCATCGCTATCTTGGCCTGATGAAAAAATAGCCCATAAAAGTGTCGACAATCAAGATAATTGTCGACACTTTAGACTAAGGTATAAAGTTGAATACGTGGAGAAAGAAAGAGAAATTGAAGTAAAAACCTTTAAAAACAAATAGTAAAAAAAGACCTCTTTTTTATTTCTCACCGACTGGTTGCGTATCATGATTAATATCTGTCTACACAACACGCCTTTCCATGACGTCAACATAACCTCAATCAAGACCGTGAATTTTATGAACATAATTCACTTAATGCCCAATATTGCTTTTATTGACGGATTAAAGACATTTATTTAACAGCTTATTAACCTTGGTTACATGCTCATTATCAGGAGCAGTGGTACCCCAAACCTTGGCCACAGAATCCTCACGATTGACGATAATGACTGACAAGCGTTAATCATGTCTCTTTTCGTGAGGTCGTGGTGAAAAAGAGATACCCCAATGACTTGAATCGTAGCCGACACCGCTGCTGCCGCTGCATGTCGAAAGGGGACAAAACAATAAGCATCAACGAGCAGTATGATGCACCAACATAAGGAACGTGAAACATGCTGAAGTTTTTTAAACCCTCCCTCACCGCCGCCATGCTGGCCGCTACTTTTTCTTTCTCTTCTCTCGCGGCTGACCTTGAAAAAATCCACTTTATCGTACCCGGTGGTGCTGGTGGTGGCTGGGATATGACCGCACGCGCCACAGGCGATGCGCTTATGAAAGCGAAATTGGTCGGGAATGCTTCTTACCAAAACCTCTCTGGTGGCGGTGGCGGTAAAGCGATCGCACACCTGATTGAAACCGCCGATCGTCAGCAAGATACGCTGATGATTAACTCGACCCCGATCGTCATTCGTTCGCTGTCTGGTGTTTTCCCTCAATCTTTTCGAGATCTTACGCCAGTTGCCGAAATCGTCTCTGACTACGGTGCTTTCGTCGTGGCGGGTGATTCAAAATACACCTCTTGGGAACAAGTGGTCGCGGATTTCAAAGCCAATCCGAAACAAATCAAAATCGCAGGCGGTTCAGCACGCGGTAGCATGGATCACTTAGTCGCTGCTGCAGCCTTTAAAGGCCAAGGCTTAGATCCAAAAGAAGTGCGTTACGTCGCTTATGATGCGGGAGGCTCCGCCATGACTGCCCTGCTCTCTGGCGAAACTCAAGTCCTTTCAACCGGTCTGGGCGAAGTGCTGGAGATGTCGAAATCCGGTCAAGTGCGCGTTTTAGCGATCACCTCTCCAAAACGTTTGGAGATCGCACCCGATATTCCAACCCTTGCCGACTATGGCAACCCAACCACCTTCGTTAACTGGCGTGGCTACTTTGCCGCACCGGGCGTGAGCGCAGAAAAAGTCGCGGAGTGGAACGAAGTGTTCAAGAAGATGTTTGCCAGCGAAGAGTGGAAAGTGATCCGTGACCGTAATGGCTGGATTGACAGCTACAAAGGTGACAAAGAGTTTTACGCTTTCCTTGAAGAACAAGAGAAGCAAATGGGCGACCTGATGCGTGAACTCGGCTTCTTGAAGTAATTGCAGCAGAAGCGGAGCAATCCGCTTCTCTCACACTGTTTGCCGAGTAAACGTAAACACCGTCACTCCTTTATTTATGGGTAAAGTTTGTTTATGGATAAAGTTCCTTTGACTTGCAGTCATACCCAAACACCTTAATGCTGCCTGCATTTTTGCTGGTAGTGTGACAGGTTTGGTTAATCCCCATTTATTAACTTGTGTTTACTCGGCTCTTTCTCGCACACCGTTCACAAACCCAATGGAGTTGGATATGTCGGACCTGCCAACCAAAATTTTCACCAAAGAAAACTTACTCTGCCGTGACCGAGTGGGAGCCATGTTATTCCTGCTGTTCACCCTTGGTTACGGCTATCAAACCTCACTCATCACCATGTTTCCGGGCGATGAGTTGGAACCCTTTAACGCCCGGACTCTGCCTACTATTTTGACTTATGCGGGCATCGCCCTATCGCTGTTACTGCTTGTTGTTGGGCAACCCGATAAGAAAAGTGGTGCGGTATTGGAGTTTAATTGGAAGTTACTGATTGGCTTTTTGGTACTGATGGCGCTGTACGGTCTTGGCCTGACTTATCTCGGCTTTGTGCTGGCCACTTCCTTCTTCTTACTTGCTGGTTTTTACCTGCTGGGCGAACGACGTAAAAGCATCCTGTTTGGTGCTTCATTCCCCTTCGTGCTCGCTTTTTATTTTTTACTGACCAAAGGACTGGATGTGTATCTAGAGCCGGGTCATCTGTTTACTTTCGGATAGGAAATCATCATGTTAGACGGAATTTTACAAGGGCTGGCAACGGCGGTAATGCCGACCAACCTGATGATGGTTATGATCGGCTGCTTTGTCGGCACCTTCATCGGCATGCTCCCGGGCTTAGGCCCCATTTCAGCGATTGCGCTGATGATCCCGATTACTTACGGGTTAGAACCCGCTTCTGGCCTGATTTTGATGGCTGGCGTTTATTACGGCGCGATTTTTGGTGGCTCAACCTCATCGATTTTGATCAACGCACCGGGGTGTTCTTCAACCGTCGTGACCGCATTTGATGGCTACCCAATGGCGCAAAAAGGCCAAGCGGGTAAAGCACTGGCATTGGCGGCTTACGCTTCCTTCACTGGCGGTACACTGTCTGCCATTATGCTGCTGTTTGCCGCGCCTGCCCTAGCCAAAGTATCACTCAGCTTCCAATCGTCCGACTATTTCGCACTGATGCTGGTTGGCCTTTCCGCCGTGGCCGCCTTTGCCGGCAAAGGCCAAGTCATCAAGGCATGGATGATGACTGTACTCGGTTTAATGCTTTCCACCGTCGGTATTGATAAAGGCATTGGTGTCGAACGCTTCACCTTCGGTCTGACCGATTTGATGGATGGCTTTAGCTTCCTACTCTTAGCGATGGCGACCTTTGCCCTTGGTGAAACCTTAATGGGCATTTTAAAACCAGATGCAGACAACAGTGCCAACGAGCAAGAGCAGATGAAAAACATCGGCAGCATGAAACTGACTAAGGAAGAAGTCAAAGAAGCGGCTCCGGTTTCACTGCGTTCGTCAATCCTTGGTTTCTTCACTGGCGTACTGCCCGGCGCAGGCGCAACCATTGCGGCTTTCTTGGCTTATGGAATGGAACGTAACCTCGCCCCCAAAGCCAAAAAAGAAGAGTTCGGTCAAGGCTCGCTTCGTGGTTTAGTGGCGCCAGAATCGGCCAACAACGCGGCATCCAGCGGTTCATTCGTCCCACTTTTAACACTGGGTATTCCAGGTTCGGGCACCACTGCGATTATGTTGGGCGCATTGATCGCTTACGGCATTCAACCGGGGCCACGTCTGTTTGTTGATCATCCCGATATTTTCTGGTCAGTCATCATCTCCATGTACGTGGGTAACATCGTACTGCTGATCCTCAACTTACCTTTGATCCCGTACATCTCCAAACTGCTGGCAGTACCACGCACTGTACTGCTGCCGATGATTCTGTTCTTCTCCATCACCGGCGTATATTTGGTGTCGTTCAATACCATGGATGTGTATGTGATGATTCTGGTCGCGATGGGCGCAATTGCTCTGCGTCTAGCGAACTTCCCACTCGCCCCCCTCCTGCTCGGCTTTATTTTGGGCGGTTTGATGGAAGAGAACTTACGCCGCGCGTTGATCATTACGGATGGCGAAATCAGCTTCCTGTGGGAACGCCCAATCACTTTAGCCTTTACCGTATTGGCAATTGTAACGTTACTTAGCCCACTGTTTGGCCGCTTGATGGAGCGTAAAAAGCGTCCAACAGGGGTGAAACTGCCGCACTGATTAAAGCTTATTCTTCACGAGAAGATGAGAGCGCCACCATTTGGGTGGCGCTTTTTAGTAGATAGAAATTCGAAGTAGTTTTGTGTTGTGAATGAATCGTTCAACTGCTCATTTTGTTCTATAACTTTTGTGAGCAACCTTTGATTGCTGTGTTACAAGCTGATCGCATTTGCGAACAAATAACTTGTCTTTTATACCTAGGCAGTTAAACTTTTGGTAAAAGTCCAAGCACATTCGGCCATCCGTGTGTGCTTTTCTCTCACTAAACAAGCGGAGTATGGAGGTGTTTATGTTCTGGAACACAAAACCCAAAGACAACTCTAAAAACAGCTCTCTTGAACAAGTGCTTAAAGACAATAAAAGTAAGTTCAAAGTTAATCGTGATGGTTTCATATCCATAGATCTTGCATCCCAAGATGCGCTCAAAGCCATCAGAGAGCAAGTGGATAAAATTGAGGATATTGCTGTTAAAGCATGAGTGCAGTTTTAATTCTACTAATACTTGTATCAGGTTTTGTCTTTACAAGTTTACATATCCCAGCAAGGTTTAAGCAGAAGCGAACAACTGGCTGGGATTCTTATTTTTATGTGGTTGCTTGGGGAACTCTATGGGGCTTCATTGCTGCAATAATCTGTGTGTTAATTGACTTCTTTAATTGTGTTGCTTTGACTATAGAGCATTTAGGCTACAACCTTAAAGATGTCTCAAAACTATCCATTAAGTTCGACGATATTCGAACTATTGCTTTTGCTTTTGTATCGGTTTCTATCGCGCTTATCTGTGGTCTTTTATCAAGACTGTACTTCACTATATTCCCAGACAAAAAACTGAAACACATAGCGAAAATAGCGAAAAATGATCATTTGGACACATTCATCTTAGAAGCCTCTGCAACTCAAATACCTATACTGGTTACTCTTGGATCCCGAAAGTGCTATGTTGGCATTTGCTTCGGCGAAGCAGGCTTTGATGACGGTGGTTCAGAACATATATCACTATTACCTCTGCTTAGTGGATATCGAGACAAAGATAAGTTATCGCTCAACATCCTCACTAACTACCATATTCATTATGAAGATAATGACCTCTATGACGGCACACACGACAATCTAACATTAGATCAATTTAGGGTGATCATTCCAAAATCGGAAGTGGAAATTTACTCGTTTTTCGATATTGCTACTTTCAAGCAGTTTAAAGAAGTAGAAAAAAAATGTGATAAAAATGGTGCTGACAACGGTATAGGTATACCCAACTCTGAGTTCAGTGCAAGCTCAGTACAAGAGAGCTATCGAGATTTCAACTCGACATCTAGTGGGTAAGCGTTGACATTCTCATTCTACGATATACCTACTGTTAAAAACCTCGCTGGTAGAGTTCGCCTACACTTAGCTTATTCGGCTGCTCAGATATATCGAAAGCTCCTCTTACTCACAATGTCCACAAAACTGTTGAACTGTGCAAAATCAATCCTCCTCTGAAAAAAGGGGGGGGAAGAAACTGATTCAAAGAAAGCGAGCACGCCCATTGCTTCTACAAATCTCTCCCCAAAAAAAGCCTGATCATCGTTAGGCTTTTATATTGGTAAATCGACAATCCGATTATTTCTTATTCGCGTATTTCATGGAGTCCAAGGCAACCGCGAAGATGATGATCGAACCTTTAATGATGTACTGCCAGTAAGGGCTAACGCCAATGTAGGTCATACCGTTGTTGAGTAAGATAAAGATCAGCACCCCAGTTACTCTACTCGCAAAACCACAATTCCGGGTTTTGAACGGATATAATCCATAAAAGGAAGATCGACAACTTTATTGTATTTGAATAAGGATGAAGCGTTACGGTAGAGAATTTGATTATTTTCTTTAACGATAATGCCGGTGTGAGTGACATCTAACCCTATTTTTGGAGAATAAACCCCGACTAAATCACCATTTTGCAGATTATCGAGGACAGATTGAGTAATTTTATCACTCGGAATATAAGTGACCATTCTCGGAATAATCCCTAAGCCTTGAATATACTCCCCGCCTTCTACTTTTTGATTTAACTGTTTAGGTACAGTGATAGCATCAGGACTCATCTTTTCAGTAATATCGATAGCAATCTGTGGTGATAATGCATACCAATCACTAAAGAAGTGCTTGCGGTCATAAAAATTAATATGGGACTTTTTATAGCGAATATTCATCAAGGAACTGAAAAATGATGGCGTATCGGAAGCTTGGCTTAACGCTACGACATAATCTAAATAGGTAAAACAATCCATCCCATCAAAGTTCACTACTAGCGCGTATGGCCGGTCGGAATGATGAACTAATGTATTCGCTTGATAGGGAGTATCCATAAATAAGCGAGATGTATGAACGAGTAAGTCACCCGATTTTAAATATGCATTCGGTTTTATTTCATTTTCGATAATAGAGTTTACTTTTTCAAGAGTACGCTCGCTAATACTAATGGCATATTCATCTGAGTGATGTGTTGAACAGGCAGCGAGTAATATCATCAGCAGAGCGATAAAAGGCCGTTTGAGCATCGATTTTTTATCCTTATTATTGTGACTCATAAATCATGTCATTTATTCATAATGGCAATGCACCCTGCCTGCTTGTACTTTGCACACTCTACCACTGTTCTATCCTTTGTCGACATTCAGTTTATGTTGTAAAAAAGCCGCCTAAATTGGCGGCTCGATTAGCCATCATACCCAAACGGCTTGGAGTTGCAGGCAGCAAGTGAGTTCATCCCAATGAGCATAGACAAACACTGTGATTGGAGTGAACAAACGTAGCCATCACCGCTGCAGCTTCAAGTAGGAAAGGGATATTTTTCAAACTCGCTTTAGTTTGTAACTGATAACCCTAGCAAGTCTTTTAGAAAAATAGATTAGTAGTTATAGTTCACACCAAGAAATACTTGGCTGGCTTTAGTAAAGTTAACATTGTCCAAGCCATCAAATTTGTTGCTAGCCAGATATTGATACTTATAACCTAACTCTAAATTCCAATGTTCAGTGAACATAACGCCAGCACCAACAGACGCTGCGAGCAAAGCTCCAGTATTACTTTGATTTTTGTCAGCACGACTTAAGCTTCTTACTGAGACATCTAATTCATCATGATATAGACCAATCTCTGCACCCGCTTTTACGTAAAACAGATCATTGAAGTTATGTTGAATATTCTGCCCTACACCAAGGATCGCGAGTTGACGCTCGACGACAAGCTTATTGTATGCATCAAATAGTGTAATTTCCGTATTACCATAATCTAAAAACACATAACGAGTGGTCAATTGCTGTTCATTCAGTTGCTTGGTCGCTCCCCAATGAATACCTAGCATGGCGAACTTTTCATCGATATCTTTGAGATCTGAACTTGTATCTTTGCTGAAATCATTACCAAAATCAGAGCTTTTGAAACTAATACCAAATTGGTTGTTGGACATGGTTTCTTGGGTTGTTTCCGCTTGCACAGAGGACGCAAATAAAATGCTAGTAGCAAGCAAAGAAATAACTGTTTTCATAAAAAATAACCTTTAGGTATTTATAGTAATAACGAATGTCTTTTGCACAAAATCGATTAAATTTCACTCATTAATTCACAATAATCAGATTATGAACCTTAGAGACTATCGACATTGAGAAAAGAGTCGGCATTTTACTCATAAACACAAAAAATGAAAGTCAAATAATTCATTCACTTTTGGTAACTAAATTACATAACATCGTTTACTCATCTCTCTATATCAAAAAGTTCTTCAGCATTCAGTCTAACGCTTTCGAAACCATACATAATTTTCTATTTAGTTGTTTTATATTCATAACGTATCCTCACCGTGTTCATCCAAAAGTAATAATTCAATCCTCCACATATACCCAATAAAAAGGCCTGATAATCATCAGGCCTTAAAAACAGACAAATCGACAATCTGCTTACTTCTTATTGGCGTATTTCATTGAATCCAGCGCTACAGCGAAGATGATGATCGAGCCTTTAATGATGTACTGCCAGTATGGGCTAACGCCGATGTAGGTCATACCGTAGTTGATTACGGTAAAGATCAGCACACCGGTCACTACCCCTGCGATACTCCCCACACCGCCAGCGAATGAGACACCGCCCACCACACACGCCGCAATAGCATCCAACTCATATAAGAAGCCTAAGTTGTTGGTAGCACTACCAATTCGTCCCGCTTCGAGCATACCGCCAAACGCATAGAACACACCGGAAAGCGCATACACTTTAAGCAGAGTCAAAGGCACGTTAACACCCGACACTTTCGCCGCTTCTGGGTTTCCACCAACCGCAAAAATGTTTTTGCCGAACACGGTTTTATTCCACAGCACCCACATAAAAATGATCGCGATAATGGCGTAGAAGGTGATGTAGGAGAACCGAAAATCCCCAATTCGGATAAAGCCTTGAGTGAAGGTAGTGAAACGTTCATCAAAACCCGCAATCGGTGATGCACCGACCGAGTCGTAGTACAGCGAGTTAATGCCGTAGACGATGATCATGGTGCCTAAGGTCGCAATGAATGGCGTTACTTTGAGGTAGGCCACAATCACACCGTTGACCAAACCGATAATCGCACCAATCAAGCAGACACTAATGATCACCGCCAGAATGGGAATTTCACCCAAGCTTGGGAATACTTTGTTCACGTTATCCATTGATTGCAACAAAGTAGCAGAAATCACCGCGGCCAGACCCACTTGGCGACCAGCTGATAAGTCAGTGCCTTGAGTCACGATCAAACCGGCTACCCCCAATGCAATAATCACGCGCACGGAGGATTGAGTCAGGATATTACTGAGGTTACGTAAGCTTAGAAATGAGGGCTCTTGAATCACAATAATCGCCAGCAGAATAAACAGCACTGCGTAGATTGCGCCCTCTTTTAAATGTTTAATTGCAAATGATTTGACAGCATCCATAGTCATTTCCTTAGAGGTATCGAGAGGCCAGTTCTAGAATTTCGTTCTGAGAAGTTTGTTTGGTATTCACAATGCCCGCATTGCGGCCGTTGCTCATCACCATGATCCGGTCGGTAATTCCGAGCAGTTCCGGCATCTCAGAGGAAATAATGATGATGCCTTTGTCTTTCTTGGCCAGCTCTAAAATCAGCTGGTAAATTTCGTACTTTGCGCCCACATCAATACCGCGTGTGGGTTCATCCAACATCAAAATCTCCGGTTGAGTCAGCAGCCAGCGCCCGATGATGACTTTTTGCTGGTTACCACCGGAAAGCGAACCGATATGAGTTTGATGCGACGGGGTTTTCACCCGCATCGAGTCAATCACCCATTGCGTATCACTTTTCATCTTCTTGTCACTGAGGAGACCGTAAGGCGTTTTGTACTCGTCCACGTTGGCAACTAACGAGTTAAAAGTGATGTCGAGATTGGAGTAAATCCCTGTCGAGCGGCGCTCTTCGGTCACGAGTGCAAAACCGTTTCTGATCGCTTCATGCGCATCGTGATTTTTCATTTCACGACCATGGAGCAGAATATGTCCGGCACTGCGTTCACGCACACCAAAAATGGTTTCCACAATATCGGTACGACGCGAACCGACGAGACCCGCCACACCCAGAATCTCCCCAGCTCGTAGTTCAAACGAAATATCTTGAATCGAGGGTTGATTGAGTGCGGTGAGATTCTTCACCTCAAGAATGACATTCTTCGGTTCGTTGCTTTTTTCAGGGAAACGCTGGGTCAGTTCACGGCCAACCATCATCGAAATGATCTTGTCCATGTCCAACCCTTTCAACGGACGCGTATCGACCCACTGGCCATCACGCAAAATGGTGATCTCATCGCAAATAGAAAAGATCTCTTCCATTTTGTGCGAGATGTACACCACCCCACAGCCTTTTTCTTTGAGCTTTTTGATGATGGTAAAAAGATGGTTTACCTCTTTTTCGGTCAGGGATGAGGTAGGTTCATCCATGATCACCACTTTGGCATCGTAGGAAAACGCTTTGGCGATCTCGAGCATCTGCATCTGTGAAACCGACAAGGTCGCGACTTTGACCTTCGGATCGATATCAATATCGAGTTCGGCAAAAATCGCTTTGGTATCCCGATACATTTTGTCGTGATCAACAAAAAATCCTTTGGTGGGATAACGGCCAAGCCAAATATTATCCATCACCGAGCACTGTTTTACTTGGTTCAACTCTTGGTGAACCATAGAGACACCGGATTCCAGCGCCTCTTTTGATGAGGAAAAGTTCACATGCTGGCCAAGAAAAATGATATCGCCTTCATCTTTCTCATAAATACCAAATAAGCATTTCAACAAGGTGGATTTGCCTGCGCCATTTTCACCCATCAAGGCATGAACCGAATGCGGACGCACTTTTAAATTCACCTTATCCAGAGCTTTCACTCCGGGGAACTCTTTACTCACCCCTGTCATTTCCAGCAGGAATTCATGTGTTTGATTGACCATGGCATCACTTTTATTATGCAAAAATTCAGACAACCCATATCAATGCGTGGTACACACGGCGTGATATCTCTGTGCGGCAAATCCGTTGATCTGTCGCTGAATCTTTCGATGTTGCAAAAATATATCCAAATTACTTAGCGTTGCAGCTTCAACTGAGAAGGGATTGTGAAAAGGGGAAGTCTCCTTCCCCTCTTCTCGCCAAGGTTATTCGACGTTATTGATGTCAACGCCTACGTAAGGTACGCGAACGACCTTATTCTCAATCGTCCACTGAGTGCCTTCGGCAGCAGGTTTGCCATTGGCTAGATTACGCGCCAATTCAAAGGTCGCTTTAGCTTGGTTTTGCGCATCATTCAGCACAGTACCCGCCATGTCGCCGGATTTAATGAGTGCCAAGGCTTCTGCCAGAGCATCGACACCAAATACTGGGATTTTTTGGCCAGCACCGCGCAAAGCTTCAATCGCGCCCATCGCCATACCGTCGTTGTTGGCAATCACGACTTCGATCTTGCTGCCATTTGGACCAGAGAGCCATGCGTCCATTTTGTCTTTCGCCATCGCGGTATCCCACATGCCTGTATCCATGTGCAGCTCTTGGGTTTTAATACCGTTATCGTTGATGGTTTTCACTGCATAAGTAGTACGCGCTTCCGCATCTGGGTGGCCAGGCTCACCTTTGAGCATCACGTATTGCAGCACGCCATCGCCGTTTTTATCCCACGTTGGGTTGGCTTTCCACTGCGCAGAAATCAAATCGCCTTGAATGATACCAGACTCTTTAGAGTCAGTTCCGACATAAAACGCTTTGTCATAACTGGCCATGGCTTCTGGTGACGGTTCTTTGTTGTAAAACACTACAGGTACGTCGTCGATTTTGGCTTTCTGGATGATGGTGGGTGCAGCCGCCGGGTCAACAAGGTTGATCGCGAGCGCTTGTACGCCACGCGCCAACATCACATCGACTTGGTCATTTTGCATCGACTGGCTATTTTGCGAGTCATTCATGAGGATACGCGTGTTGCTATCCGCCGCGGCTTCTTTTTCAATCGCTTGGCGAACAACCGACATAAAGTTGTCATCGTATTTGTAGATGGTAAAGCCAATGGTGGTATCTGCCAGAGCTTGTGTACCAAAACCCATACCAGCAGAAAGCATTGCTAAAACAGTTAACTTTCTCATTGAACAAGTCCTATTTGTTGTTTTGTATTACGTGTGTAGGGAACAACGCTTACTCGACCTTTTGTACAAAAATCCACTTGCACAGCCTGTGAAAACGTTTACTCAGGAGTATAGTTTTAAAAAACACAATTAATGTGAACCAGTTAAAAAATTGTTCTTTAAACCGCCAAACTGTAACCATTTGTTTAAATAGTTTGAACCCAATAACAATTTAGCCCTGATGTGACGACAATACCCGTGCTCACTCAGTGGCATAATGTCGTATCTAAAAAACAAAGAGTGATAACGTTTACACAAACTAATGGTAGTGATAAGGAATTGGACTAATTTGAAGTGGCTGAAGTCTCAACGGTGTTTTAACAAGATGACGAAAAATACCCATTCATTCGCTACTCACGCTCCACAGGGACGACAGATAAGTTTGCTGATTTCATTATTGGCATATGCCAATAATGAGCGCAAAATAGCGACGTAATCTTATTTAGGAGAACTAAAATGATTCTAGCCGTTCCTAGCCGCCATGGTGTGCCATTTAACCATTTTGCCAAAGCGCCCTCATTTTCCGTTATCGATTCCAATACACAGCAGTTACAAGCGGAATTCCATCTTGAACTTGACCCATCAAAGTCCTGTGGCAAAAAGTCAGCGATTCTGCATCAGCTCCGCCACTATCAAGTCGAAGCAGTTGCGGTTCGCCAAATCGGACAATCCATGCTGCAAGCCTTGTTTAACGCAGGGATCCGCGTCTATGCTTTACCCAGGGGAGTTGCTTTAACCGATCTGGTATTAACACAGTTACAGCCAATCACGGATTTAAGTTATGGCAAAGCCTCACCAAATAAAGTCCATGGTGAACGAGGATGTGGTAAACACAGTAGCAATCCTTCAGGCTCGCGTAGCACACTCGTTTCGCCATCGACACACCTGTTTCAGCGTGGGTTTTCCATCAAACGGTTATGGAAAGGAGAAGAGAGATGACGTATCTACTGGCTTTCGGTGCCTTTGTGCTCTTTGCGGTTTTAATGACGTTAGGGGTGATGGCTAAGCGCAAACCGATTCAGGGCAGTTGCGGTGGGCTAGCTAACGTGGGGATTGATAAAGAGTGTAATTGTGAAACCACTTGCGATACTCATCAGCGCAAGCTTTACCAAATTTCCGAACCCAAAAAATAAGCCCCCTCTGCGGCTTCAAGCCAGCAAGGCATAAACGATTAAGGCAGGAAATCTCCTGCCTTAGTCTTATTGTGCTTATATTTACTGTGTGCTTGAGGGGGTCATCGTAGGTCGGCACTCTTGCTCATTCGTTGCCAGATAAGGCGATAAAATCGGTGCCATACCTTTCAATACCTGCACTGGAAGTGCCGAGGTAAAGGTAAATTTCTCTGAATCACTTCCCGCAACATACGCGGTTAAGGTTCCAAAGTGATTATCACCCAAATAGAACACAAAGGTGGCAGTTCGGTTACGCGCTAGAGATTGCACAACAGTACCAGCGCGGTTGACCGTTTGTAAGCGGTTATCGCCCGTTCCGGTTTTACCACCCAATACTATCGGCGTACCATCCGGCAGTTTAAACACGCCAGAGATCCGTCTGGCTGTACCACTGTCCACCACCTGAGATAACGCACCGCGCAACGCTCTTGCGACTTCGACAGGCAAGACACGCACGCCTTGAGTTTCAACAGGCGTGAACTCGGTTTCAAACGGAGTATCTTGCGCAAAATGCAGATGGTTAATCCGTTTCGTCGGCACACGTACACCATCGTTTAAAATAATACCCATTAATTCAGACAAGGCGGCAGGCCTATCACCCGAGCTACCCAGTGCAGTAGCAAGAGAAGGCACAAGGTGATCAAACGGGTAACCTAAGCGTTGCCAACTTTGGTGAATATCCGTAAAGGCTTCTACTTCCAACATGGTGCGCACTCGGCTGTCACGGGCATTACGGTGACGTGTTTTAAACAACCAGCTGTACACTTCTTGGCGTTTATCACTGCTGGCCGCAACGGCATCACTAAAGGATGCCTGATGGTGTTCATTGAGATACCCCAATAGCCACAGTTCAAGCGGGTGTACACGAGCGATATAACCTTGATCGGGCAGTGAATATTTACCACGTCCATACTTGTTATACAGTTTCTCAAGCTGTTTATCGGTGAGCTTATCACGCGTAATAGGCGGTAATTTATCATCCATAAAGCGCACAAACTCGCTAACAGATGCCTCTGGCAATAGGTAACGATGTACAGCCGCTAAGCGGTCGGCACTCGGTTTTAAACCTTCGAGCAGCGTCGCCATACGCTCGTCTGTCGTTTTGTCTTTGTATTTGCGCCAGAAGCGAAGCAGATATGCTCTACCCTCTTTATCCGCAAACTGACGCAGGTATTCCATGCGGCGCGGATCTTTATCATCCTTCATCAATTGAGCTCGATACCCTTCACTGTACAGGGTGTAGCGCTCAATATCTTTCATCAGCCGCACGAAAGGCAGGTTTATCGACTCACGCAATGCATCACGCATCGTCACGATACGTTCATCATCTTCTTTACGGAAGTTATTGAAGGTATGGATACCTCCACCGGTAAAAAAGCGCTCTTTCGGGCTTGCAGAATACTCACGATCCAATGCCGCTTCTAGCATAGTCGCCAAATCGCGTTTTGGACTCGTCAGTAACCATTCCAATGACCAGACGCTCAAAGTATCTTGTGCCTCTACCAGATGGCGGCGAAGTTCCATTACCGACAAGTCATGATATTTACTGTGCAGTTTGGCGATAATCTCAAGATAAGTCGTTAATACACGCAGCTTAGCGGTAGAGCCCAACTCCAACTTACTGCCTTCATTGAGGTCGAACGGTTGGTTAGTGTTGTCGGTTTGCACACGCACTTTGAAACCTTCATCCGTTCGTTCAAACAGTGTGAAGCTGTAACGCACATCCGCCGTTTTTTCTGCCGCCAATAAACGGAAACCAAGAATGCCCACTTGCGCTGCGTACTCAGGATTCGCCAATTTCTGCAAATAACGAGTGACTTCACTTTGTAATTCAAAGTTCAGCGTGGTTGAGGCGCTAAGATCCATTCGGTCAAGATCATACAAACTCACCCCAAGCTGACGGCTTAAATGGGTACGTGCCGCCAGTAAACCTTTATTGGTATTAATTCGAGTCACCGCAGGTTGACGCACAAAATCACGGAACTGCAATGTTGCGTTCAGTGCCGCATCCATTAATGATTTTGAAATCATCTTTTCACGGTAGAAAAGTCGTATGTGACTGTCGGTTAAGGCATTTAAATCAGGACGACCCGATACGGCTAGGTAGTATGACGGGCGACGATGAGCAATCATCAGCGCAACAACCTGACGCAATGCCAAACCTTGTTCGGCGAGATCGACAGACTGATTGAGTCGAGTATCCAGCAGTTGATTGACACGCTCTGGATCCGCTGCAAACCATACCCACAAACCATCACCTAAACCATGCACTTCACCATAACCGGGCGCAGCCGACAGCGGCACTGAGTTCAAATAAGCCCACACCACCAACTTACGCGCCTCTAGGGTATTGGCCCCAAGTCGATAAGCACGTACACTCGCCGAAACCATTTGGCGGATTTTCTCTTGTGGGCTGTAAGTCAACCCATCTTCTGAGTGACGGTATTTCTCAACTTGAGTCGCCAACGTACTTCCGCCCGCCGATTGCCCATCCAAATCGAGCGCTTTACCGACCTGAGTCAAAGCCGCTTTAAAAAAGCGTGGCCAATCTACAGCAGGGTTCACCAGCGGATTTTTATCGCTCAACAAATCGCGGTTTTCGATGAACAATAGCGACTGCACAATCAAATCAGGGATCGCGTTAAAGTCTGCATAGTGGTTGCCGGGATAACGGAATTGATAAACGGGTTCAGTACGGCAATCAAATAAGGTAAGTCCAGCTTGCACTTTTTCCGTGTAAGGCACATACAGTCCATATTGCGCATAACGCTGAAGCTCATCGGAAAAACGCACTTGCTGGCGAATTGTAAAACCACGCTGCAATAGACGCTCTTGAATATTCGGTAGCGCCACATAACCTAAACGCTGGTCGAAAGGCCCGTAACTCGGGAACGCGATTTTGTCACTGGCTCCCGGCTCAACTTGATAGGTCAACCCAGCCGCATAACGACTGATTTCACGCGATTGCAGTGTTGAGGTTTCCATTTCATGGAACAGAGCGGCACCACCTGCTGTACCAATAAGCAGTACCGCAATTAGCCAGTATCGAGGTTTGTTTTTTTGTGCGCGTCGACGCTTTTTTAACACGCGGCGAGGAATTGAGTCAGAAGCCACTTAGTTGAATCCGTTTAATCACTGAGAGTGTAGCCATAAAGCAACAAGAAGAACTCATCGATAACCGATGATAATAGTGTAGAAGTGTAGAGAAGTTACTGAGTTTAGCGAACAGCATTTTCTTATCTGGTTAAAATCGTACCTGATGTATTTTTCGAACACTATGCATGGCGCACATCATTGCATAATGCCGATCGTGTGAACAGTACCTATGAAAAGAAAAAATACTCGTCGTGCCACATATACAGAACTCTATTTTGATAAACATTCCGTTTTCTGACAGAAACAAACAGAAATATTCGTTTTACTGATGATATTTTCAGTTAGTATTGGACGTTTGTTCCTTGATGGATAAACCGTAAATACGAGGTCCCCATGTCTAACCAACCCAGTCTCTACATTATCGAAGACGACACTAAACTTCGCGAAATGTTGGCCGAGTACATGACCAATCAAGGTTTCCAAGTAACCACTTTTGCGACTGGCGAAACCGCTCCCGAACAAATTCTGCTTAATCAGCCTGATCTGGTTCTGCTCGATCTTATGCTACCTGGCGAAAATGGCCTGACAATTTGTAGACAGATCCGTGCACAATTTCTCGGTAAGATTCTCATGCTTACCGCCAGTGATGATGATTTTGACCATGTTGCGGCCCTTGAAATGGGTGCCGATGACTTCGTCAACAAGCCAATAAAACCCAGAGTGCTTTTGGCGCGGATCCGCATGCTGATGCGCCGAGAAGAGCGAACCGCCGCCAGTGCCGATGCTACCCATTTATTGCAATTTGGCGGTCTTTTACTTAACCAAAGCCGACGCCACTGCGAATTGGATGGAGAAGTGATCAACTTATCGGATAGTGAATTCGATCTGCTGTGGCTCTTAGCTTCAGCGGCGGATCAAGTTGTATCACGCGAGTTTTTGACCAAATCACTTCGGGGGATTGAGTATGATGGGCTAGATCGGACAGTCGACAACAAAATTGTCACTTTACGTAAAAAGCTATGTGATGACTCTAGCACGCCGAAACGGATCATTACGGTACGCGGTAAGGGATATTTATTTGTGCCTGACACTTGGTAAACCTACGTTGATTTAAAGGAAACCTATGCGCCGCATTTACATCGAGTCACTTGTCTCACTGATCGTGCTGTTTTTTGGCAGCTTGGTCAGCTATAGCTTTATTGTCTATGAATTAGATACCGACTATGACTACGTACTGGAAGATTATCAGGCAGAAGCCTTACAGACTTTATTAAGTCAAATTCGTCAGTTAGACAGTCCAGAAGCGGCGAAAACCGCACTGCGTGGCTATGCCGAACATATCCACAAAACGGTCGACTTACTACCACTCACCGAATTACCACCAGAAGTACAACAGCACTTTTCGAGTGAGGCAGCGCATTCTCCTATTTTCCACGATGATGACCGTAATTTATGGCTTCAGTTGGACTCCAACGAGCAAATTTATCTCCTCAAACCCGACAGCCACTCCCCTGTCTATCAAGCCATAGATCGCGCCGATAACCTATTGTTTGTCTTTATGTTAGGTGGGTTTGCTCTCTATTGTATGTTCTTAATTTGGTTTTTGAGTCGCCGGCTACGTGAGTTGGAGCGGGTCACTCACGATTTCGCAAATGGTAATTTGCAAGCGCGAGCGAGTACTAAAAGCAGTAAAAGCGTGGGTAAGCTCAATCATAGCTTTAACATGATGGCCGATAAAATCTCTCACCTGATCCTCAGTAACAAAGCGCTCACCAACGCCATCGCACATGATTTACGCACCCCGATCTTCCGTATCCAGTGGCAAGCTGAAGTGTTAGCCGAAAGCCAGTTGAATGCAAAACAGCAACAGCAAGTTGCGAGCATTATTGAGGACACGGAGGAAATGGAAACCATGGTGGATGAACTGCTGTATTACGCCAAACTAGAACATCCAGAAAGCGACATCCAGAGTCAGCATTTAGAAGTTAATCAGTGGCTTGCCGACTTTATTGACGAGCAAAGCCATAAAAGCAGTTTACAAATACAGTACCTCCCTTCTCTGCAACCCTTAATGCTGGATGCCGACCCTCAATTGCTCGCAAGGGCATTGGTTAACCTCATCCGTAATGCAGAAAAGTACGCAGGTGATCGTCTACTGATTGAAGCGAGTACCGTTGACGCTAAGCTCTGCATCGCCATACACGACAATGGACCGGGGATTGAAGAGCAACATTGGCCGCATATCTTCGATGCCTTTTACAGCACTGACTCGTCACGCAACAAAGCGCAGTCAGGTTTTGGTCTTGGGCTTGCCATCGTTAAGCAGATCATGGTGCGTCACCAAGGTGAAGTCACGTTGACCAAGAGTCCATTGGGCGGAGCTTGTTTCTCGCTATGGCTACCTCTATACCACAACAAACTGGAGTTGCCAGTAAACAAGCAGTGAGTTGATCCCCATGAGCATCAATAGACGATGCGATTGGGGTAAACCCTCGCGACCCGCACATGATTTCAGCTTCAATTAGAAAAGATAAGTAGGCAGGGATAAGCCGCTCTGACAAAAGTCAGACATAACCATACAAACTATTGATATTGTCCTCGCTAGCGATTTTGTACAGTGTTCACATCCAAACATAAGCTCTTAACTGGAAGGACATAATGAAAAAGATCGCACTATTTATCACAGCATCACTTATCGCAGGCAATGCTCTAGCTGCCCAAACTTACATTCGTAACGGCAATATCTATACCCACGAAGGTCAATGGGCTGCGGAAGTGGGTGCTTTTGGCAGTACTGACCTACTCAAGGATCAAGACAAATCTTACGGTGCTTTACTGAACTTTGGTTACCACGGTGAAGATTTCAACGCTGATCTTTCAGGCCTCAACTACCGCTTCTTTGGCAACACAGGCGATATCGTGAATCTAGGCACTTATCTGACTGGCAGCGGCGTTGCTTATGACCAAGATTCAGCAAACAGTGTCAAAGGCATGGACAAGCGCAAAGCCACGGTTGACCTAGGTTTAAACGCCGATATCGCGCTGGGTGACGGTACGGTATCAACCTACTTCCAACACGATATTCTTAATGAGAACAAAGGCTACAAAACGGGCGTTAACTACTTCCATATCATCGATTTGGGTGTCGCTGACTTAGTACCTTTTGCTGGTATCAGTTACCAGAGTTCGGATTACAACAACTACTATTTCGGTGTAAAAGACAAAGAAGCAACCGCGCAGCGTAAAGCCTACCATGCGGGTGGCGACTTCTCTTACAACCTAGGTTACAAATTGGTTTACCCAATTAATGACCGTTGGGAAATCACCCAAACCAGTGCTTACACTCGTTTAGGCTCTGATATCGCTCATTCACCCATCGTCGACAGCGCAAACCAGTGGCTCGTTGGTGCAACCGTCGCTTACCACTTCTAGTCGGTTACCACTTCTAAACGATACCGCCTTCAGACAGGAGCTCCTCCTGTCTGATTTTTCTGCTTGAACTGCCCTGCGCTACCGAAATGGCTTTGATATGAACCCACGCATTGATTATTTAAAAAGCTTATCCACTCTCGCTGCTGAAATTTATCCCGATATTCGCGGGGTCAAGAAGCTTCGCTATAACGCTCGTTTCTGTCTGTGGGGGATCTTGATGCCGGATACCTTGGCTCGTATCCAAGATTTACTGAATCAGCCCTCTTTTCATCCGGTTCGCCAACACTATCCACGCACCTTGGAAAAACCGTTGAAACCTTATGTCTGTGTGAAATGGTCACCCCAAGAGCGAGCACAACGGCTGATTGAACATTTTGCATTTCTGGAAAAGCGCCATGCTCAACTGCTTCCGCTCATTTATCGTCATCAAGGCTGGTCGCTGTTTCAACACGAGTTGTTTTCGATTCAGCTCTGCCACGGCCCAGAGCGCGAAGGTTCCCTTGCTCTGGTCTTGCTCAGTCAAGATCACCAACCCCTGTTCACGCTCGCGTTCAATATCAGTGGTCGCAACAAACCTGTGATTCATATTGGCGCCTTGCAAGGCCCGGGACCCAACGTTGAAAATCGCCAAGAGATCATCCGTCAATTAACCCATCAGTTGCATGGATTGCGTCCTAAGGCATTGATTATGGAAGTCCTGCTGATTTTGGCACGCTACTGGAGTGTAGAGAAAGTTTATGGTGTGACTAATGAGGGGCATGTTTATCAAGCGCTGCGTTACATCGGCTCAAAACGCAGTTCGGTACGCTTTCAGTATTCCGAGTTATGGCAAGAAATGGGCGGTGAAGCGATTAACCCTTATTGGCATTCGCTCCCAACGCATCCACCGCGTAAAGACCCTCTCAGCTTGTCGAAAACTAAGCGCCGACTCTATACCAAACGTTATGCTTGGCTGACCGAGCTTGAACAGTCGATTCAAGCTAATTTGCAGCCTTGGGATAACGAGATTCACCACTAAGCTCACCTAACATCGCCTTTCCCGACTTCAACCACGCAGTCGGGAAAGCACAATGGTATTATCCAACTCGCTTTGCCATTCGGTGTAATCTAAACGCTGATCAAACACATAGTGAGTCACTAAACTGCGGACACAATCCACCAAAGTTTTAGCGCTCCACGGTTTGTCAAAGTAGTGATGAATCCCAGCCGTGTTGATGGCATTAATGGTGTCGGTGTGGGTAGCTTGCCCAGTGAGTAAAACCTTTTTAGTGTGTATGAAGCGAGGGTCAGCGCTGATTTCACTGAGCAACTCGACGCCACTTTTGCCCGGCATCACGTGATCAGAAATCACGACCGCCACCCATTCCCCTTGGGCATCAAGGTCATCCATCAGCTCCAAAGCTTCGTCTGCCGATTCGCAGTCTTCAATATTGATCCAGCGGCTCAAGGGCTCTAAATCCTGTAACACCGCACTCAGTACTTCGCGTTGATCATCCACGCAAATGATGTTCAGTTTCTCCATGGTATCCCTCAACTGGTAATTTAATCCTAAAAATGGTTTTGTCCTGATCGCTTTTCACCGCAACGGTTCCGCCATAGCCAGAGACAATACGTTTGACAATCGCCAGCCCCAGCCCAAGCCCAAACGAGAGTCCCTCTTTCTTGGTGGTAAAACTGGGTTGGAAAATCTTACGCCGTGTGGCCTCATCTATTTCTGGTCCATTATTGGCGACCGTCACGTATAGACGCTGGCGAGAACAGCGGGTTTGAATATCAATCGTAGGTTCCGTGGTTTGCGCCATCGCATCACAGGCGTTTTTAATTAAATTGATCCACACCTGTACCCACTCGGTTTGCGAGCCTTTGATGATGGGTAAACTTCCCGGACGCATCCGCACGGACACACGACGTAAGTCACTTTGTAACAGGGCCAAAGCGCGATTGATGGTGCTGTTCAAATCCACTTCTTCATCCAAGCGAATATCCGCTCGACCAAGCTGCTTAACCGATTTGACTATCCCAACCGAATGTTTTGCGGCCAATCGCAAGTCATGCAAATCTCGCCCCATCTGCCAATAACGAATCGCTAAATGCGGATTTTTCAGCCAGTGAGCGGAAAGCTCATTAGCGGGAACCGCGCGGGCTAACTCGCGGGCGATATCTTTGGGTAGCTGATACTGCTTTTCAAACACAGCGCCGCGTTCACGCGCTTCACTGGATGACACTTTCTGCCCAAACAGCAAACCAAAATCAAAAAACTGACTCGCTTCTGGATGCACTTCTTCCAGTAATTCCATAAACAAGGCTTCTAGGCGTTCTGTTTTACTGCTGACCACCCCAATCGCATTGTTGAGCTCATGAGCAATGCCCGCCGCGAGCTGGCCCAGCGTCGTCATCTGCTCAGCAGAATATAGCCGCTCTAAAGCACGTTCTTTGGCAACCGCTTCTTGAGTGGCTCTTCGCTGCCGCTGAGATAACTCAGCCACAATCACAGGCATGAATTGTGTGCTGAGTGAACCATACTGCTCCACATCCTGCACTGGTGTATCACGATCAATCCACGCTAACTCGACCTCACTATCGGCAATCACAGTGGATGACGCCGTCCACAAGCCAGAGAAAAAACTGTGTACCCCAATAAATGCGCCGGAAGCGGCAGAAAATACTTTAATGCGCCGCTCACCTTTTTCCGCAAAATAGCCAGAAACGTGGCCACTTCGTAAATAGTAAAGCCGATCGTTATAACCATTTTGGGCAAGCAAAATTGACCCAGCCGGTAAGGTAATACAGCGATCGGCATGGTTGAAATAGCGCTCAATAACGGCCGCTAAGTTGGACATAACGTTTCCTTAATGGCCGACCATGTTGAGGATCCACACCATCACAAAGCTCATCAGTACCCCCAAAATCCCCAAGATAATGCCCACTTTTGCCATTTGTTGGCTCTGTACATTCCCTGTTGCATGAGCCAGCGCATTCGGTGGCGTACTGATCGGCAATGACATCCCTAAAGACGCCGCAAAAGTGACCACCAGAATCAGCGTAACCTCACCGCCCAAAGGATTGAGTGACGTCATGGATGCCCCAAGCGCGGCCATGATAGGCATCAGCAAGTTAGCGGTTGCGGTGTGTGACATAAAATTCGCCATCAGCAAACAGAGGATGGCCGCACCGAGAATCACGACATAGGGCGAATATTGGTCAAACGGAATACTGTGGACAACCAGTTCTGCCAGACCGGTTTTATCTAAGGCTAAACCTAAAGCAATACCACCGGAAACTAACCACAACACATCCCAAGAGATCATTTTTAAATCTTCTTTGCCAATAATGCCGGTCACCGAAAAGACCGCGACAGGGATTAAGGCGACCGAATAGGAGTTCATACCGTGCAGTGAACCGAGCATCCACAATACAATGGTCGACGCAAATGTGATGTAAACAATGATGGCTTTGGGCGTTTTTAAAAACTTACCTTTGATGGTTAATTCAATGGTTTTCTGCTCAGCGCGATACATAAACTCAATCAGCAGCCAAGCGAGCGCCATTAAAATCACCACGAATGGGATCCCAAATGCCATCCATTCGGCAAACGTAATTAAGTTATCGCCCACCAAATATTTCAACGCGATTGCATTGGGTGGCGTCCCTATGGGAGTACCAATACCTCCAATATTAGCGGCCACCGGAATACAGAGCGCAAACGCCACACGCCCCGGATCTTTAGGGCCAAAAACAGCAATCACTGGCGTTAAAATAGAGAGCATCATGGCCGTAGTAGCCGTGTTCGACATAAACATCGAGAACACCGCAGTGATCATCATTAAACCCAACATCACGTACTTCGGATTATTGCCAAATGGTTTGAGCAGTACGCGGGCTAAGTTGACATCCAGCCGGTATTTGGTTGCGGCCATCGCGAGGAAAAAACCACCTAAAAACAGCATGATAATAGGGTTGGCAAAGGTTGCCATGATTTCAGTTGATTTCAGCAAAGCACCAAATTCGCTTGTCCCCTCGCCCAACCGAAACAAAATGAAGCCTTTATCGGACAGCATCAGCACTTCGAGCACAATGATCACCACCGACGTGGAATAGATAGGAATCGGTTCAAATACCCACAAAAGCGCCGCTAATAGGAAAATCGCGATTACCCTTTGTTGTATAACAGTCAGCCCCTCAAAGGGGAATGCGGTGGCAGGAAGCATCAAGACCAATATGGGGATCAGCAACGGAATAATATATTTAAGATAAGGGCGCATCATATTCACTCTTCCTGAGAATCGATTATGTGTTTGGCGAGGAGCTAGCACGCTATCACCGCGGCAATCGTCATTATTGATGCTTAAAAAAGAAATGTTTGGTGTTAGATCAATGATTAAAGTTTCTTAACTAGGGAATACACAAAAGTGAGTCACAGTTAACAAATCATTCACTGGAAATGTTTCTTAAGGCAGAAAGAATAAAAAGATAAACAAATTTATCTGCGCTTTCTGTGGCATTTGCTAACTTTATTTATAAGGGTCGTCAATTGACAATTGAAATGATAGTATGCGCCGACTTTGGGACATACGTAACTTTGTCGCAGATAAGGATGTTGTTATTCACGCGACTTTGAGTGACATCAATCTAAAGGTAAAACATTCATGTTTCTAAAAAATTTGTCGATAGGCAAAAAAATTGCAGCCTCGTTTTCGGTTATTGCAGTAATTAGCTTAGGATTCGCCATCTATCTGATTTCAGAGCTAGATAAAATCCAATCTGAATTACTCAACTACACCGACGATACCCTACCGGCAATGGAAAATGTCGATGCGATAAAAGACAAGATGTCTTACTGGCGGCGTACCCAATTTGCAGTACTGCCAATGAAAGATGAAACGCAAATTCGCCAAACTATCGAGCGTAATAATCGCATTCAAGCGGAAATCAACGATTCTCTGGTAACTTACGGAAAAACCGTATGGCCGGGCGAGGAAGAGCAAACCTTCAAACGCTTGATGAGTAATTGGAATGCTTACACGGCGGTCACCGATCAATTTAACCAAAAACTGTTGACCCAAGGTGCTGATGACGCTTACCCCATTTTGGTTAACTCACTCAGTACTTTCGAAGCGTTAGAGAGTGATTTCACCCTTCTCATTGGCATTCTGCACCAAGCCATGGATAACAACAAAGCCTATATTCTAAGCTCTGTGAAAACACTCAACTCCACCTCGGTGGTCAGCAATATCGCTATTTTAGCCATCATGGTGCTCATGACTTGGCTGTTAACTCGCCTAATCTGCGGTCCGTTGGCGATTGTGATGAAGCAGTCGAATGCGATTGCCAAAGGCGATCTGTCGCAGACGATGGATCGCTCCTCCATTGGTAACGACGAATTGGGAACCTTGGCCAATGCGTCTGAGCAGATGCAGCAAAACCTCCGTCAACTGATTGATGAAATCATTTCAGCGGTGACTCAGCTTAGTAGCGCAGTAGAAGAGATGACGCAGATCTCTAACCAATCTGCAGATGGTATGAAAGAGCAGCAGTACCAAATCACTCAAGTAGCAACAGCAATGGCGCAAATGAAAGCGGCAGTGGCGGACGTAGCTCGTAACACCGAAGATTCCGCTAGCCAAGCGATGGCAGCCAATCACAAGTCACAAGAAGGGGCTCGTGAAAATGCTTCTATGGTTCGCTCGATCCAACAAGTGGCCGATATTATCGGAGAGGCGGGTCAAACCGTGAGTGAACTTGAGCAGCAATCTAGCCAGATCAACGTTGTGGTTGATGTGATCCGCAGCATTGCCGACCAAACCAACCTTCTCGCGCTCAACGCGGCTATCGAAGCGGCACGTGCCGGTGAATCAGGCCGCGGCTTTGCGGTAGTTGCGGATGAAGTTCGGACTCTGGCGGGTCGTACCCAAGATTCAACCGGTGAAATCACCACGATTATTGAAAAACTGCAAGTCATGGCCAAACAAGCCAAAGATGCGACTGAACGTTCTCGCTCGAGTATCGATAAGTGTGTCGAACAAGGTAACCACTCTCAGTCTTTGATGATCTCTATCGAAGAGTCGATTGCCAATATCGCCGATGTGGGTACACAAATTGCCAGCGCATGTAGTGAACAAGATTCGGTCGCAGATGAACTCAGCCGCAATGTGGAAAACATTCACTTGGCGTCACAAGAAGTCGCGCAGGGTTCACAACAGACAGCCCAAGCTTGTCGTGAACTCACTCAGCTCGCGGTTTCGCTACAAGATACGCTACGCCGATTTAAGATTCGTTAATTTTCACGCCGCCTACAGGGCGGCGTCTTTCTCTATACTTCTTGCGACTTGGAGCAGCCGCTTCTCAGTCGCAAGAAGAATGTTCCATCAATGATAACCACAGGAGATATCATGCATTTTAAAGCCACGCTGCTTTCTCTCTCTATCGCGGCGACTTTGCCTTCTTTCTCTCTCTCTGCTGCGCCATTACACATCGACACCGCTTTACCGGATGCCGCTCAAATTCAGCAAAGTAATTCTTGGCTGGAGATTAGCTTAGGCCAATTCCAAAGCAACATTGAACAATTCAAATCACACATGAGCGCCAACACCAAAATTTGCGCCATCATGAAAGCCGATGCTTACGGTAACGGTATTCGTGGTTTAATGCCGACCATTATCGCGCAAGGCATTCCTTGTGTAGGGGTGGCAAGTAATGCAGAGGCGCGTGCGGTGCGTGAAAGTGGCTTTAAAGGTGAACTGATCCGTGTGCGATCTGCCAGCCTAAGTGAAATGTCCGCGGTACTCGATCTCAATATCGAGGAGCTGATTGGTACCCACCAACAAGCCCTCGATCTGGCGGAGCTTGCCAAACAAAGTGGTAAAACGATCAAAGTCCACATTGCGCTGAATGACGGCGGCATGGGCCGTAACGGCATTGATATGACCACGGAAGCAGGCAAGAAAGAAGCCGTCTCTATTGCGACTCAACCTTCGTTGAGTGTCGTTGGCATTATGACCCACTTCCCGAATTACAATGCGGACGAAGTGCGCGCAAAACTGGCTCAATTCAAAGAGAGCTCAACTTGGCTAATGCAACAAGCCAATTTGAAACGTGAAGAGATCACGCTGCATGTCGCGAACTCTTACACCGCGCTCAATGTGCCAGAAGCACAACTGGACATGGTTCGTCCGGGTGGCGTGTTGTTTGGTGATTTGCCAACCAACCCTGAATACCCATCGATTGTTTCATTCAAAACACGTGTGTCTTCGCTGCACCATGTACCAAAGGGCTCAACTGTGGGTTATGACAGTACTTTTACTACCAGCCGTGACAGTGTGCTGGCGAACCTGCCTGTGGGTTATTCTGATGGTTACCCGCGCAAAATGGGCAATAAAGCCGAAGTACTGATCAATGGACAACGCGCCAAAGTCGTGGGAGTGACCTCGATGAACACGACTGTGGTTGATGTGACCGAGATTAAGGGCGTGCTCCCCGGTCAAGAAGTGGTTCTGTTTGGTCAGCAACAGAAGCAAAGCATCGCGGTCAGTGAGATGGAAAACAACGCTGAGCTGATTTTCCCTGAGTTGTATACGCTGTGGGGAACCAGTAACCCACGTTTCTACGTGAAATAAGCTATACCCAAACCACTTGGAGTTGCAGGTCGGTGGCGAGTGAGTGAGTCCCCATGAGCATAGAT
>NZ_WPDC01000044.1:0-29457 GCF_035615595.1 Vibrio sp. R-1
GCTGAATTCGCTGCTTGGAAAGCGCAGGACGCTCAGCCAGCTCTTGCGTCAACACATTGGTTTTATGGCAAGATTGGCAACCCGCTTGGGCAAACAGTTTCTCCCCCTGTTGTACCTGTGGTTCTTGCACGTTGCGACGCACAGGCACCGCTAAGTGCTGAGCATAAAACTCCACGAAATCCAGAATGTTATCGCTCACTTCTGGTGAGCCACCATTCGGTAAATCACGGCAGAGTGTCTGTTTTTCGGTGCAGTTTTCTTGCGGAAAGAGATGGCTGGTTAATCCCAGATCACCATTAAAGGCAGCCGCATTTTGCTGCATGATGTTGGGTTGGCCCGCTTTCCAGCCAAAACGGCCAATCGCCATTTCGCCAGTGCGTACATCGCGCACTTGGTTAACACGGCCGGAAATACCATCGCCATCGCGATCCTCAGGGTCAGCCCACTGTAATAAGGTCGCATCCGGGATCGATTCTAACAGTCCAAGTCCAATCATCGGCGGTGCAACCCGCGCCGACATTTGCACATCTGGGTGCATCTCACCATAAGCGAGATCCAAAATCTTTAGGTTCGGCTTCCGAAGTGCCACAGGAGTACCATCGGCAAAAGTGACAACCACTTCGTCATACGTAATGTGGATTCGCCCTTCTGGTTTTTGGTCGGGTAGCGAAAAATCTTGTAGTTGCCCGCCATAAGTCGGCTCTGGCACTACGCCATTGACCGCATAGATGGCCTTTTGCTGCTCAGTAACCGCAGGAATACTCAAACGCACCAGCATGGAAACCGCTTGTGTGTCATTAGGCTCTGGTGGATGGCCTCGCCCGTCTTTAATGTGGCAGTTTTGGCAGCCATTGGTATTAAAAAGAGGTCCTAGTCCGTCGCGCGCATCCGTCGAAGCGGGAGCGGGAACCCAAGGATTGCGGAAAAAGCTGTTACCAACACTAAAATCAAGGCGTTTCGCCATCGGCAAATTCGCGGCCGGCATCGAAAACGCATTGGCTCCCTCTTTCGTGGTACTGGTTTCCCCACCCGATTTAATCTCTGTTGCCAAAGCAAAGTTGCTCAAGGCGCTCGTGAGTAATAACAGAGATAAAGACGACTTCATGACATGGTTCCTGTAAAAAAACGACCCAATCCCTGATTCCCTTTACCGTATAAGTAGCTGCGGAATTGACGCTGCACACCAAACTATTGAGGAATTATCATTGACGTAAAGCGAGATTGGGTTTTATTGCAAAAATAAGTTATCCCTTTCTCCATGCATAACCCAAAGGCCATTGCGCGAAGAAAGGGATGAGGACAGTGACGAGATTAAAACTCGTGATCTGCCGTATCTGGGTTTAGATTATCGATCCCGATGATGCCTGCCGCGCGCTCAATCGAACCCGTTTGCGCGACGAGCGCCATAATGGCTTGATTGATAATCGCATGCCCTGCCGCGTTATCTGCCGCGATCAGTTGATCAAAGTGCTGGTTATTTTTTTCAGCTGCCGTGACTAACTCACCCACTTGCGTGCGCGCCGCTTCAAACTGTTGCAGGATCTCTTTTGCCGCATTGGCATCTTTCTCTGCAACCAATTGGTACAGACTTGGGCCTTTTAGCTCAGAACCATCGGCGCGAGTGTAGCTACCCGTGTAGATATTGTAGATACCTTGTTCGTTGTAGTAGTGCGAGTTATGCGTGTTATCCGAGAAGCAATCGTGCTCATCTTCCGTTGAATTCGCTTCCAGCGCGACTTTCATACGCTCACCCGCCAATTCACCCAGTGATAGCGAGCCCATACCAAACAGCATTTTGCGCAGACCATTTTCCGCAGACTCACTCAGCAGTTGTTGGCGATAATTATCTTTTTCACCACTCGCCCACTGCTTCTCCATCCACTCCAGATCGGTCACCAAAAGTTGTGCGGCGGCTTTAAGGTATTGTGCACGGCGATCACAGTGATTATTGGTACAGGCTTTGCCTTGCAGGTAATCCGTGTATGAGCGAGCACCGGCACCGGCTTTGGTGCCGTTTAAATCTTGTCCCCACAACAGAAATTCAATCGCGTGGTAGCCCGATGCCACGTTGGCTTCAGAGCCACCGATTTCGTTGAGGCTGGCCAGCAGCTCAGGCGTGATCTCTTTCACATCAACTTTCGTTGCGCCAATGGTCAGTGCAGTATTGGCAATGATATTGGCATTTGCGCCTTCATTGCCCAGTTCATGTTGATAACTTCCTGCCACATAATCGATCAAACCTTCATCTAGCGGCCACGCGTTCAACTGACCTTCCCAGTCATCGACAATCGCGTTACCAAAACGGAACACTTCTGATTGTTGATAAGGCACACGCGCCGCCAACCACGCTTGTTTCACTTCTTCCAGACCTTGTGCGGTCGGAGCTTGTAAGAAACGGTCGATGGTTTTTTGCAGTTGCTGCGCAGTCACACGTGAATCGGCATAAACGGCATGCGCAATATCGGCATAATGTTCAACCACTTGGGCTTGAGTTGGCGCTGCAGCGAAGCTTGCTGATGTAGTGAGCGTCAGTGAAGCTAAGATGGCGGAAGAGAGAATAGACTTAACGTTCATGGAGCGTCCTTGTTGAGCTTGATATGAATTGCAAATTATTATCATTTGTTATTTCGATGCAAATAATACAAATTTACAATTTTTTTTCAACCTGAACACACAAAAAACCCCACAAGTGTGGGGTTTAATAACATGCGATATTATCGGCAGTAACGCGAATCTATTTATAAAACTGAAGGTTACAGTTTGAGTTGATGCTTACCGTGAGAAACTTTGGCTTTCAGGTAATTTTCATTACCGTCTTTGATGTGTGCTGAGGTATGAACCACCTCGACAATCTCAATGCCATGTTCTTGTAACTCACGGATCTTTTTCGGATTGTTCGTCACCAAACGGATCTTCTTCACCCCCAAGGCTTGTAGCATTTGTGCGGCTTCCGTAAAGTCACGTAGATCATCCCCAAAACCGAGGTGATTATTGGCTTCATAAGTATTCATGCCCTGACTTTGCAAGCGATACGCATCAATCTTGTTGTACAGACCAATACCTCGCCCTTCTTGACGTAAATACAGAATGATGCCGCCTGACTGCCCCATGCGAGTAATGGTTTCTTCTAGCTGTTCACCACAGTCGCAACGAGACGAATGGAAAACATCGCCCGTTAAACACTCCGAGTGCATACGCACAAGCGGGGCTTCTTGGGTGGTATCCGCTGATTTGAAAATCACTGCAACGTGTTCTTTGTCTGATTGCAGTCCATGAAATGACAGGATTTCTGCGTCAATATTGCTTTTCGCACCGACTTTAAAATCGACTCTGGCTCTTACTTCCGCCATGTTTGCACTCACTTGAATTTCTGTAACGGGATGCACGTTTCTCAACATTTGCATAACTTGTCTCTACTAGTGACCTAACTATGAGGGCTGATACCCCTTTTTTCAAAGAAAAGATCACTCGAAGGCTTAAATTGTTATGTTATAACAAATGCCTTTTTGAGCAACAAAAAACCCAACCGGAGTGGGTTGGGTTCATTCAAGCATCAAAATAGGGATAAAAATAATTAGTTTTGCGACTTCTTCCAGACGCTCAACTCAATCCAGATTTGCTCTAATTGACGTAACTCTTCATCGGTTAATACCGAGAGTGTCGGTTTTGATTGTGGCGCTGAATGAGCTTGCAACGCGCTCAACTGCGCGTAGAACTCTTTCTTCAGCTGGGTAACAACCGAATTGTCCACCTACTCTCTCCACAATTTCATCCATTTCTTAAAAATAATACCTTCTTTCATAATTATTTCTTATCACGCAATAAGATATGGAAGTATGGTCACATAATTTTTACAGTTTAGAGAATAATTACGCAGCGAGTACCTTGGCGAACACCTCAAGCGATCCCAACGCAACGCATTTTTCTTTGCCCTTAATGGACCGAGACTCCACTTTGCACCGCTTCGGTTGGTATTGCTTTGCGCTGTAGTTGACTAAACAACGCCAACAGCAGTAAAGCACTGAAAGCACCAGTTAAAGAAACATACAAGGTACTGAAATAGTTATAAAACTCACCGACTACGCCAACCGATAAGCTCGCCACCAAAGTACTGATACTGAGCATGCTCGAAAATAAGGTGGAAGCCGTGCCCAATCGGTCTTGCATCATGTCCTGCAGCACCACCATGCCTAGCGTCGCGCACACGCCGATAAAAAAACCATTGAGCACTTGCGCGGCCATCATGGCAACAAACCCAGTGTGGGTCAGCATCACACCGTAAAACAAGATGCCGCTGGTGATCCCAAGCATCAGCAATTTATTTGTTCCCCATCGCTCGGCAAGTTTTCCCGCCATTAACATGACCGGAATTTCACACAATGCGGCCGTGCCAAACAGCAACCCTAGCCAATGTTCAGGCACCATCAACTCACGTGATAAATAGAGCGGCATACTGGTGATATAAAGATTGTTTGAGCCAAAAGTACATACCAAGGTCACGCAGTACAGTACGATCAAAGCACGCTTACGGGGTGAATATTGTCCAAGCTCGACTGGCGTGGTTCCAACGGCTGCGGCGGTTTTCACCCCTGCTGGCAAGAAGCGAGCAATCAGCACTATGCCTAAAAATACTATCAGAGCAGACACCGCAAAGGCGGCATTAAAGCCAAAACTTGCTTTGAGCATAAACGCCGCCGGAGGGCCGAATACCCAAGCAATCGCAATTCCGGCACGCATGGTAGAGAGGAAGGTCGTTTTATCGGTTAAATGCTGATCGGCGTATTCGCGGCCAAGTGCAAAAAGCTGGCCAAATGACGCGCCACTCACGCTAGCAAACAGTACCACCACTATGATGGCGAGACTGTAGCTGCGAATAAACATAAAGCTGACCACAGTGATGAGATAACAGATTAACGAAACCAATAAGATGGTTTTACGCTGCCAATGTCGATCTGACTGGCGCGCAAGCCACTGTGAGACAATAACTGAGCTGACGACTGCCAGCACCATGTACAGGCTCAGTTGCATCGGTGAAGCATCGAGCGCCTCAACAATAAACAGACTGGAGAGTGGATAGAAAAACGCTCCGCATAGACCCGTAACCAGTGTCGACATAATAAACAGTAAGGCGGTTTTATCTCGATACATGCAGTAACCTCATAGCAATATTCGATGGAATCCCCTTCCTACTTGGCAGCGTCACTTTATCCCTAAACGACTTAGAACAGCAGGGTGATTATGGCGGCTAGTGTACTGAATCTGGGCATGAGTTATTGATGTTATTCGAGCCAGTTCTAATACTATTCAGGCAAAATCACTTGATGATTTGACAGAAAACAAGCCATTCCTCTAGTCTATCTCCATGCATTGAGCGCAAGAAAACCCACGTAAATCGTTATGCGACCTTTAATTGAAAATGTGATGAGCGGTATCAGTCAGGATTGGGTGCTGCGTGAATTTCGCAGCAAAAGCCAAACTCAAGAATTTTCCTGTCCTTGGCACTACCATACTGAGTACGAATTGGTGCTCTACCAGAACCCCGATCAGCGTTTTGTCGGTAACTATTTTGCAGGGGATGCGATTGGCGCGGTTGAGCACAACACACTTTTACTTTACGGCCCCGGTTTGCCACATATGATTGCGGGTCGACAGCTGATCAATAAAGCCCAAACTCTGCACTCAACGATCATCTGGTTCAAACAAGAGTGGCTAGACAAGCTACAGAGCATATTGCCTCAAGCTCAAGCTTTGCAACGCTTGCAGCAACATGCCACCTATGGCGTGCGTCTCAGTGAGCAAACGGCTACGCGCGTCGCCGAGCTCCTAGCTAATGTCGATCAACAGCCTCACAGTTACCAATCTCTGCGCGTGATTGAGTCCTTGCTTGTGATGGCGGACGATGCGCAGGCGCAGCGTCTATCCGTCGCACCCTATGTGATGACGGCACTCACCAGCAACAGTGACACGCATAAGAAAATTCAACTGGCCAAACAATATGTGGAGCAGCACTACGCACAAGCAATAAAAATTACCGACTTATGTCATCAGTTACATTTGAGCGAAAGCTCGGCGTATCGCTTATTTGAAAAGCACTATGGGATGAGTTTTTCTGAGCATTTAAAGCAGTTTCGAATTGGTAAAGCGTGTGAGCTTTTAGCCAGTTCTGCGCTGCCGATTGCATTAATTGCCGAACGAACTGGGTTTGGCAATTTGTCGAACTTTAACCGCCAATTTAAAACCCTCAAAGCCATGACTCCGAGGGAGTTTCGCCAGCGATTTCAAGCAGTGAGCGGGTAGCAAAACGGCCACCCACTCACGACTCGCTAACCTTTCTGGCCGCGCTGCGCCGCTTTGCGCGCCAGCTTTTCTGCGCGGCGTTTTTCAATCAGTGCCGCACTCTCTTCACCGATATGGCTTTCACCACGCAGTTTTGCTAACTGAACTTGCTTTTCACGCTCACGGAAACGCTCTAGCTGCTCTTCGGAATGAGTACCAAAACAGCGCGGACAGCTGACGCCTTGTTCATACTGTTCGCTCTGCTTATCTTCCTCTGTGATAGGCAAACGGCAAGCATTACAAATTTGATAATCACTTTCGGCAAGGCCATGCCCTACCGCAACGCGCCCATCAAACACATAGCAATCCCCTTCCCACAAGCTTTGTTCTTGAGGCACTTCTTCAAGATATTTCAAGATGCCGCCTTCAAGGTGATACACCTCTTCAAAGCCTTGCTCTTTCAAATATGCGGTGGATTTTTCACAGCGGATCCCGCCAGTACAGAACATGGCGACTTTCTTGTGCTTTTGCGGATCAAGGTTTTCCTGTACATAGTGTGGAAACTCACGGAACGTCTCCGTTTTTGGGTTGAGCGCGTTTTTAAAGGTGCCAAGCTGTACTTCGTAGTCGTTTCGGGTATCCACCACCAAGACTTCAGGATCGGAAATCAGCGCGTTCCAATCTTGCGGCTTCACATAAGTGCCCACTACATGACGGGGATCTATGCCTTCTACGCCCATGGTCACGATCTCTTTTTTGAGTTTGACCTTAGTGCGGTTAAACGGTGGCTCAGAGGCAGAAGACTCTTTATACACAGTGCCTTTTAAACTCGGTTCGTTTTCTAGCCACGCCAGCAGCGCATCAATCCCTTGGCGAGAAGAAGCGACCGTACCGTTAATGCCTTCTTGCGCCAGCAATAATGTGCCGCGAATGTGGTTCTCTTCCATCAGTGCCAGCAGCGGCGCTCTTAGCTCTTGGTAATGATTGAGCTCAACAAATTTGTAGAGCGCACAGACAACATATTGACTCATGGTATGACCTTTCAATTACAGCACCTATAAATTGGGCGGGCATTATACCCAAGCAAACCGATGACAAATACGGAGTGTTTTTGGGGGTATAGCGCCTGATGCGATCAATAGTACTGCTATCTAGGCATAGGCAGGATCAAAAAAGCCGGACGATTGTCCGGCTTTGATTAGGCACTTTATGAATTTCCCTACCCAAGGGTGATTAGGCAGGGGTATGACAGAGCAGATTACTCTTGTTCACCATCATCATCTTGTGCAACAGGTGCATCGTTCTCGACAAGTGCTTCCTCACCTTCTGGCAATTCCGACTCTTCGATTTCATCGATACGCTGCAGACCTACCACACTTTCACCTTCCGAAGTACGGATCAGGGTCACGCCTTGAGTATTACGGCCCACTTGACTTACTTCCGCCACACGAGTACGTACCAGTGTGCCGGCATTGGTGATCATCATGAACTCATCACCCTCGGCCACTTGTACTGCACCCACAACGCTGCCGTTACGCTCAGAGACTTTGATCGAAACCACACCCTGAGTACCACGACCTTTGGTTGGGTATTCAGATAGGCTAGTACGTTTGCCGTAACCATTTTCAGTTACGGTGAGTACGTCACCTTCGGTCTTCGGCACGATGAGCGATACTACTTGGTCGCCGTCGGCCAGTTTCATGCCGCGAACACCCGCAGCGGTACGACCCATTGGTCTTACGCCTTTGAACTTGATCTCTGGCTGGCCATTTTCATCCAGCACAGGTTGACCATTTTCATCCACAACCGCGGTTTCTTCGGACTCTTTAAAGCGAACCACTTTACCGAATTTAGAGAACAGCATAATTTCGCTTTCGCCATCGGTGATATCCACACCAATCAGCGAGTCTTCATCACGCAGGTTGAGCGCAATCAAACCATTCGCACGAACGTTGGCAAACTGATCCAGTGAAGTTTTCTTCACAGTACCGTCACCGGTTGCCATGAAGATGAATTTATCTTCACTAAACTCAGTCACTGGCAGAATCGCGGTGATGCGCTCGTTTTCTTCCAGAGGAAGCAGGTTCACGATTGGCTTACCACGCGCAGTACGGCTGGCGAGCGGCAGTTGGTATACCTTCATACGGTAAGTTTTGCCACGAGTCGAGAACAGCAGAATGTTATCGTGAGTATTGGCAACCAGAAGACGCTCAATGTAGTCCTCTTCTTTCATTTTGGTTGCGCTCTTACCTTTACCACCACGACGCTGTGCTTCGTAGTCGCTCAGTAATTGATACTTCACATAACCTTCGTGTGACAGAGTCACAACCACATCTTCACGAGCGATCAGCTCTTCCATGTCGATGTCGTGCGTTGCTGCCGTGATTTCAGTGCGGCGTGCATCACTAAAGCCAGCGCGAATCGCTTCAAGCTCTTCACGGATCACTTCCATCAAGCGCTCTGTACTCGCCAGAATGTGCATCAATGCCGCAATTTCTTCGAGAAGCTGTTTGTACTCATCGAGGATCTTCTCGTGCTCTAGACCAGTCAGCTTATGCAGACGCAGATCCAGAATCGCTTGCGCTTGTTGTTCAGTCAGGAAGTACTTGCCATCGCGGATGCCGTATTGTGGCTCAAGCCACTCAGGACGCGCCGCATCCGTACCTGCACGCTCAAGCATTGCCGCAACGTTGCCAAGATCCCATCCACGGGCAATTAAGCCTTCTTTGGCTTCTGCAGGCGTGGCGGCACGGCGGATCAGTTCAATGATTTCATCAATGTTGGCCAGAGCTAGTGCCAAACCTTCAAGGATGTGGGCACGTTCACGCGCTTTACGCAGTTCAAAAATAGTACGACGAGTCACCACTTCACGGCGGTGGTCGACGAAACACTTCAGCATCTCTTTCAGGTTAAACAGCTTAGGCTGACCGTTATCGAGTGCCACCATGTTGATACCGAAGGTGGTTTGCAGCTGAGTGTTGGCATACAGGTTGTTCAGAACCACTTCGCCAACCGCATCACGCTTACACTCAATCACAATGCGCATACCGTCTTTATCAGACTCGTCACGCAGTGCACTGATCCCTTCGACTTTCTTCTCTTTCACCAACTCAGCGATTTTTTCGATCAAGCGCGCTTTGTTCACTTGATAAGGGATTTCGCTGACGATGATGGTTTCTTTACCGTTCTTTTCGGTTTCGATTTCCGCTTTTGAGCGCATGTAAACCTTGCCGCGGCCGGTTTTGTACGCGTCAATGATGCCTTTACGGCCACTGATCAGCGCGGCGGTTGGGAAATCTGGACCAGGAATGTAGTCCATCAACTCATCAATGGTGATCGCTTCATTATCGATGTAGGCTAAACAGCCATCGATCACTTCACCTAAGTTGTGCGGAGGAATGTTGGTTGCCATACCCACCGCAATACCAGATGCGCCGTTGATCAGCAGGTTCGGGATCTTTGTCGGCAATACCGCAGGAATTTGCTCGGTGCCGTCATAGTTCGGAACGTAGTCAACGGTTTCTTTGTCTAGGTCTGCCAAGAGTTCGTGCGCGATTTTCGACATACGAACTTCGGTATAACGCATTGCCGCCGCGGAGTCGCCGTCGATCGAGCCAAAGTTACCTTGGCCATCGACCAACATGTAACGAAGTGAGAAAGGCTGCGCCATACGCACGATGGTGTCGTAAACCGCACTGTCACCATGAGGGTGATATTTACCGATTACGTCACCTACCACACGGGCAGATTTTTTATAGGCTTTGTTCCAGTCGTTGCCCAGCACATTCATCGCGAACAGTACGCGTCGGTGTACTGGTTTAAGGCCATCACGCACATCAGGAAGAGCACGACCCACGATAACCGACATCGCGTAGTCCAAATACGAACTGCGTAGCTCGTCTTCGATGTTTACGGGCGTGATCTCTTTAGCTAGATCGCTCATAGAGCCATTATCCCTCTATAGTTTGATCGGTATACCCAAATTCTTACTGAAACGAAGCTCACTACAAGATTGAGCGCCAAGTCAGTCGAGAACTGGATATTCTTGATACTTATAAGGTGAAAAAATATAACACATGTTTCCACGCTTCGGCATTACTTTCCCTGACCTTTTATCAGGTTGTGACCTTGGTTGCGTCTTAAATGCCGAGAATTTACACATTCCTTGCACTTGGCAAAGTTAGATGGTTGTTTTTTAAACGCTCATCGCCAAATCTGGCATCTCAACTGGTGCGATTTACTCAGCGCGCTATAATGCCCACTCTTCACGGATGCGTAACACAGGCGATACAAGATGGCTTCAATAGACTTGGCTTCGACACCACTGACAGCAACACAGAACGTCGATCCTAATGAAATCAAAAAATTTGAGGATATGGCTTCCCGTTGGTGGGATCTGGAAGGCGAATTTAAGCCTTTACACCAAATCAACCCTCTACGTTTGAACTATGTGCTAGAAAAAGCCAATGGCCTGTTTGGGAAGAGGGTTTTGGATGTCGGCTGTGGTGGCGGCATTTTAGCCGAAAGCATGGCGCGCGAAGGCGCACAAGTGACTGGTCTTGATATGGGGAAAGAGCCGTTAGAAGTGGCGCGTTTACATGCCCTTGAGACGGGTACCAAACTCACCTACATCCAAAGCACGGTGGAAGCACATGCTGAGGCCAACCCGCACATCTATGATGTAGTGACTTGCATGGAGATGCTGGAGCACGTTCCTGACCCACTTTCCGTCATCCAGTCTTGCGCCAAACTGGTTAAGCCCGGCGGCCATGTGTTTTTCTCGACCCTGAATCGCAACGTCAAATCCTATCTATTTGCGATTGTGGGGGCTGAGAAGCTGCTGAAAATCGTTCCAGAAGGCACGCATGACCACAACAAATTCATTCGCCCTTCTGAACTTTTGAAGATGGTTGATCATACTGCGCTGCAGGAACAAGGCATCACAGGTTTACACTACAATCCGTTTACCGATACCTATCGTTTAGGATCGAATGTCGATGTGAATTATATCGTCCATACTCGCCTTTTTTAGCGCATACTCCACGCTAAAAAATCGATGCGGTAGCACAAGTTACCGCGCTTTTTTAGCCTATTTTTCGTGCGTTTGATTCCATTTTAAACGATCCATTTTTAGGGTGAATTTTTCCTTAAAGATCAAGAAATTTTTTTTCGTTTGTGGTTACGAATAAAGCGATGTGCAAACGGCGATTTTTTACAATCAATTCTGCTCTTAGATCATCAGTAAGTAGGTACTAACTGATTTTTTTAATTTTGCTAGTTATCCACAAAATGTCCCAAAGCTGTAACTTGCAATACCGATGCTATAGCACTATCTTGTAACCCGAACACTGAAGCACCCCTACATATAGTGTTTATGACACTATATGTAGGGCGAGCTCGATCACAAAAGCCTCGATTCAATTTACAAGATTTAGACAAAAACACGGCTTTTATCAGTTTTGTTAGGGAAATGAAGCAGAATGAACCAACAACTTACTGTCACCAAGCGTGATGGCCGCAAAGAAAACATTGATCTGGATAAGATCCACCGAGTGATCACTTGGGCTGCCGAAGGTCTGCAAAACGTATCTGTCTCACAAGTAGAACTGCGCGCTCACATTCAGTTCTATGACGGCATTACGACTTCAGACATTCATGAAACCATCATTAAGTCAGCCGCGGATTTGATCTCAGAAGAGACCCCCGACTACCAATACCTTGCTGCGCGTCTTGCGGTTTTCCACCTGCGCAAAAAGGCCTACGGTCAATACGAGCCACCTACACTGCTCGCTCATGTCACCAAGATGGTTGAGAAAGGCAAATACGACAAGCATTTGCTCGAAGACTATACCCGTGAAGAGCTGGAGCTGATGGATCAGTTCATTGATCACCGTCGTGACCTCGATTTCTCTTACGCTGCGGTGAAACAGCTTGAAGGCAAATATTTCGTACAAAACCGTGTTACCGGCCAAATCTACGAAAGTGCACAGTTCCTCTATATTCTGGTTGCGGCTTGCCTGTTTGCGAAGTATCCCAAAGAGACGCGCCTTGATTACATCAAGCGTTTCTACGATGCGACGTCAACCTTTAAGATCTCGCTGCCAACGCCAATTATGTCGGGTGTACGTACTCCTACTCGTCAGTTCAGCTCTTGTGTACTGATTGAATGTGGTGACAGCCTTGATTCTATCAATGCAACGGCAAGCTCGATTGTTCGCTACGTTTCACAGCGTGCCGGTATTGGTATCAACGCCGGTCGTATTCGTGCGCTGGGTTCGGAAATCCGTGGAGGTGAAGCGTTCCACACTGGCTGTATCCCCTTCTACAAATACTTCCAAACCGCGGTGAAATGCTGCTCGCAAGGTGGTGTTCGTGGTGGTGCAGCAACCGTATTCTACCCTCTGTGGCATGGTGAAGCGGAATCTCTGCTGGTTCTGAAGAACAACCGTGGTGTAGAAGAGAACCGTGTTCGTCATATGGATTACGGTGTTCAGCTCAACAAACTGATGTACAAGCGTCTGGTTGAAGGTGGCAACATTACCCTATTCTCTCCTTCTGATGTGCCGGGACTGTACGACGCTTTCTTCCAAGATCAGGATGAGTTCGAACGCCTGTACGTGAAGTACGAAAACGATCCTTCAATTAAGAAGAAAACCGTTAAAGCGCTGGAAATCTTTACTCTGCTGATGCAAGAGCGTGCTTCAACAGGCCGTATCTACATCCAAAACGTTGACCACTGTAACACGCACAGCCCATTTGATGCGGCGGTTGCACCTGTGCGTCAATCAAACCTGTGTCTGGAAATCGCGCTGCCGACTTCGCCACTGGCGAATGTGGAAGATGAAAGCGGTGAAATTGCTCTGTGTACCCTCTCTGCGTTTAACTTAGGCGCGATTGAGTCACTGGATGATTTTGAAGAGCTGTCTGACCTTGTGGTTCGTGCTCTAGATGCATTATTGGATTACCAAGACTACCCACTGCCTGCGGCACGTCGTTCTTCAATGAACCGCCGTACTCTGGGTGTGGGTGTGATCAACTACGCTTACTACCTAGCGAAAAACGGCGTGAAATACTCTGACGGCAGCGCAAATGGCCTGACGCACCGCACGTTTGAAGCCATGCAGTATCACTTGCTGCGCGCTTCTATGAAGCTGGCGAAAGAACAAGGTCGTTGCCCACTGTTCCATGAGACCAACTACGCGAAAGGCTTGATGCCAATCGATACTTATAAGAAAGATATCGATCTGGTGTGTGCAGAGCCTCTGCATTACGACTGGGACAAGCTGCGTCACGAGATCATGGAACACGGCCTGCGTAACTCGACGCTGACGGCACTGATGCCTTCTGAGACGTCATCACAAATCTCTAACGCGACCAACGGTATTGAGCCACCACGTGGTTACGTCTCGGTCAAAGCCTCAAAAGACGGCATCTTGAAGCAAGTGGTTCCAGAATTCACTCGCTTAAAAGAGAACTATGAACTGCTGTGGAACATCGGCTCAAACGATGGCTATCTGCACTTAGTGGGTATCATGCAAAAGTTCGTTGACCAAGCGATCTCTGCCAATACTAACTACGATCCAAGCAATTTCGATTCTGGCAAAGTACCGATGAAAAAACTGCTCCAAGATCTGCTGACAGCGTATAAGTTTGGTGTGAAGACCTTGTACTACCATAACACTCGTGATGGCGCGAAAGACGAGCAGACCGATGCTACGGTGAAAGTGCAGGAAGACGATTGTGCTAGCGGCGCTTGTAAGATCTAAGCGCCTGCTTCTAAAGCACAACACGAGAAAATAGTTTAACTCTTTGATTTGCATGCCTCTTGCTTAGGCAAGAGGCCAAACGGATGAAGGCAACAATGGCTTACAGTACTTTTACCCAAAAGAAGAATGACCAACTAAAAGAACCTATGTTCCTTGGTCAGCCTGTCAACGTCGCACGTTACGACCAACAAAAATATGAGATTTTTGAGAAGCTGATTGAAAAGCAACTCTCCTTCTTCTGGCGTCCAGAAGAAGTGGATGTATCCAGCGATCGAATTGATTACGGCAAATTGCCGGATCATGAAAAGCATATTTTCATTTCTAACCTGAAATACCAAACTCTGCTCGACTCCATTCAAGGCCGTAGCCCGAACGTCGCACTGCTGCCACTGGTTTCACTCCCAGAGCTGGAAACGTGGATTGAGACTTGGTCTTTTTCTGAAACCATTCACTCACGCTCTTACACTCACATCATTCGTAACATCGTGAATGATCCTGCAGTGGTGTTTGACGACATCGTTGAAAACGAGCACATCATCAAGCGTGCAAAAGACATCGCCCACTACTACGATGATTTGATTGAGCTGACTAATGACTATCACCGCTATGGTGAAGGCCAACATCAGATCAACGGTGAAACCATCACGGTATCGCTGAAAGAGCTGAAGAAGAAGCTGTATCTCTGCTTGATGTCAGTCAATGCACTGGAGGCGATTCGCTTCTATGTGAGCTTTGCCTGCTCTTTCGCGTTTGCAGAACGTGAACTGATGGAAGGTAACGCGAAAATCATCAAACTGATTGCACGTGACGAAGCCTTGCACCTGACGGGTACTCAACACATGTTGAATCTACTGCGCAACGGCATGGATGATTTTACCTTCCTGCAAGTGGCAGAAGAGTGTAAGCAAGAAAGCTTCGATTTGTTCAAAGAAGCCGCTGAACAAGAGAAAGAGTGGGCAGAATACCTGTTCAAAGACGGTTCGATGATCGGCCTTAACAAAGATATTCTGTGTCAGTACGTCGAGTACATTACCAATATCCGTATGCAAGCCGTCGGTTTAGAGCCGGCATACCCAGCCGCGACGAATAACCCGATCCCATGGATCAACGCATGGCTGTCTTCTGATAACGTGCAAGTGGCACCTCAAGAGGCTGAAATCAGTTCTTACTTAGTGGGTCAAATCGACAACGAGGTAAGCGCCGATGATTTCGAGGGCTTTGAACTGTAATGGCTGCAATCAAAATCAACAAGCTGATGACCATTGAATCTAACTCGAGCCATACTCTGCTTGAAAGTATGGAACAAGCAGGGTTAGAGCCAGAATACAACTGTCGCGACGGGCACTGTGGTGCTTGTCGTTGCCAGCTCATCTCTGGTGAAGTCGAGTATGTTGGTTTTGCCATGGCTTATACACAAGGCAATGAAATTCTACCTTGTATCTGCCGTGCAAAAACGGCACTTGAGATAGAACAAGTCACGTATCAGCTCAAAGCCAAACGCGCTTAACCCATCGCGCCCAACCAATGGTTTTCGACTTTATCAATAGGTCGATGGGGTCGATAACCGTTTGAGTTGAGAAAAGTGAGGTGAACTCTACCCAAACTATTTGGCGTTGCGGCTAGGCAGCTAATAAGTGAATCCCCATGAGCATAGAGACACTATGTAATTGGGGTGAGCGAATGCAGCCAACACCGTTGTTGCGGCTTCAAGTAGGAAGGGGAAAAGCCATTGAATATGAAGTTGCCGCCATGAATACGGCGGCTTCACAGGATATGCACAAGCCAGAGCTTAGGCTCTGGCTCTATTCCCGCCACACAAAATCGCATCCGCAGTTCTCATGGATACCCACTTATTGCCGATTTCGCGTCCGCCATCATCAAATAGCGATAACCAATAGCCTTGGTTACTGGCGTTATCGAATTGGGTTGGAGCGTGTAACCAGAGCGAAACTACATCCTCAGTTCCGTCGCTATGTGCTTCTCCTAAAACGACTTTTTGACTGGCGATTTTATACCAAACCAAGATTTTCGAGTGTTGAAACATGTCAGCCTCCTGCCGCCACTTTTCGGGGGAGCTGTCAGTGTACCGATCCAACCAAGGGTTTAAAGCCTCTCTTTTGAGACAAATCACGCTCTCTAAATAAATCATCCGCTTATTGATTAGACAAAATACGCATAACGAAAGCTAAACCATCAATAAGCAGAATAAGTAGCGGATTCATTCAGTTAACACCGAACGCATAATGATAAAAAAGCCATTTAAAATCAATCCATTATTGTAAGATTTTGATTTTTAATTGAGCACGCTACTCGGCAAATGCATCTCTTTGACCCTCTCAACCGCACTGTAACCCACAAACATAGAACGTCCAGTGAGATAGCGCAGTAACATGTCCGCAGCCAGTGTTGCGATCCACTCTTTTTGCTCTTGTGCGCTAAAACGACGCACAAATTTGACTGTTTGCCCCCACTCACCATTTGGGGTTGAGAGCGCAACCGAAACGTGATCCTCTTTCAAAGCCCCTGTAACCAGTGCCATTTGGGTACCGCATTTGTCTTTCGTCGCTCCTGCTAGGGCAAACGCTGCTGCTAGTGGGTCTTGATGAGCAAGCTCAGACGATACTCTGTGGCTTAAGATCCAAGAATGGCCGGCGAGGGCTTCAACGTTGGGATCACTCAGCAGCCAACTCGACAACCCACCTTGGGTTGCTTGCTCTGCCAAAGCCAAAGAGAGCCCTTTTTCTGCCATCACATGGCCTAAATAGGTCAACATGGGTTCATCAATGCTCACCACATACTGTTCTAGATGCGAATGTATGATTTTCAGTAAGCTGAGGCGACGTTCTTGATCTTGGTCTGGGCCAAACAGTTTGACTTCAATAAACGGCAGATAAGAGCGATAACCTAAGGTGTAGCCTTCCGGCAAATGCATTTTATCTAGCTTATCGGAGATGGAGGATTCCGAAGTGCCGAAGGTATATAAGCGGCTACACTGTTGCCCTTGAACGGAAGGAAATTGCCGCTGTAGATCAGGCAAGATCTGCTCGCTGACCATTTTGTAAAACTCTTTGGGAACGCCCGGAGTGAAATAAAACCAGCAATCGTTGATTTGCATTTTAAAACCACAAGCGGTACCAATTGGGTTATCAATCACCTCGGCATTGGCTGGCAGCATCGCTTGTTTGCGGTTACTTTCTGGCATCGCTCGACCACGCCCAATGAAAAAGGCTTCCAGTTGACTCAACCAATCTGCGTTCAAAACCAGCGGTTGTTCTGCTGCCTGAGCCGCAGCTTGGGCAGTGATATCATCGCTGGTCGGGCCTAAGCCACCATTGACGATCACCACATCCGAGTTAAAGCTCAGCATCATTAATTCTTCGACCAGAGCAGGCAAGCTATCTCCAACCGTGGCGCGTTTAGCCAGTGAAAAGCCATGCTGATAAAATTCGCGCGCTAGCCAAGCGGCGTTAGAATCGACGATATCACCGTGCAAAACTTCTTCGCCGGTACTGAGCATTGCTATTTTCAACATATTTGCCATCCTGATGTAAATGCAGTTTCCATATTGGCTTACAATAAGCTAATAGAAAAGAATGTTTTATCGACTAAGCTATTTCAAACAAGCGCGAATTATCGGTTCCTTGTTTGTGAGTTTTATGGATAATTGTGACCCTGATCGACATATCACCTAACTGGAGACATCTGTGCTCAAGAAAAACATCACCTCAATGATGTTGTTGACATTTTCCGCCTGCGTAAGCGCACAGCAACAAGATGTGAACTTCAAATCTGATTTTACCTATCCATTGAGCTGTGAACAGAACGGCTGCTATTCAAGCAATTATTATACCGACTCTGTTGGTAACCCTTTTTCTTTGAGTCTCAATGATGCTTCTTCACTCAAGCTCGATGAACCTCTTCCCAAATATTTAATGGTGCAAGACACCCGTGACTGGGATTATCTGAAAGGTCAAACCTATACCATTCTCGGCCTGAGTGTTATGACCGCAGGATTGATGACTTTACTCCCTGAGTCCATCACAAAATGGGACGCAGAAGATCGCAAACTGAGCGGCCTTGGTAAAAAGTGGAAAGATAATGTTACCTCAGGCCCAACTTGGGACCGCGACGAACATTTTCTGAACTACATTATGCACCCATACTTTGGTGGTGTTTATTACACGGCGGCGCGTCATGCAGGATTCAACGAGTTCGAATCCTTCCTCTACTCGGCCACCATGTCGACGTTCTTCTGGGAATATGGGGTTGAAGCTTTCGCAGAAGTCCCCTCGTGGCAAGATATTTTCATCACCCCGTTTTTTGGTGCTGTGGTCGGTGAACTGATGTTTGAAGCCGAACAAAATATTGTGGCTAATGGGGGTGAAGTCATGGGCTCCGATACTATGGGTGGCGTGACCCTCTTCTTCCTCAACCCAATCGGTCATATTCATGGCTGGGTGAGCAGTGCTTGGGGAGGCTCTGCGGATGTTTCTTTCCAAAGCAGCCCTTGGTCAAACAACCCAGATGCAGCCAAATATGCGCTGGATGCAGGTGCTCCATACGATTCACAGTATTACGGCGTCAATTTTAAAATCACCTTCTAATCTGTGCGACAGGCTATACCTAAGGTATAGCCTGTCTGCATTATTCGGCTTCACGTTTCCTTTCACCCTCTCCTCGCAAGAGAACCAAATAACCTAAGTTTGAAGCTCAGTGCCAGCCAGAAGGGGGATAAATCTGTGGCGCAAGTAGAATTATTGTCCTTCCGCTGAGACTCCCTGTCCAAAAATTGATTTTGGTCAATTCCACCCCAAGTTAACCTCCTACACTCAAAGAGCGAGCAACGCGAATTCCTTGTCAGGAGGCCAACATGAACAGCACATTTATTGTGAATTTTGTCGGAAAAGCAACGCCTGCCACCATAAAGCAACTGGCAGCCGTCACTCACGAAAATGGAGGTAAGTGGCTCATCAGTAAGGTGAATTTCATTGAAGACAGCGTTGCTGCTGTGATCAAAATTGAATTACCTGCAGACAATGCCAGCACAGTGAAGCAAGCCTTCCAAACCTATCCCGGTCTTTTGGTCGAAATTACCGATGCCGATCCGCATGTCCATAAGAGTGATGCGGTCTATCAGGTCAGATTGGATGCCAACGATCGCGCAGGGATCGTGAATGAAATAACTCATCTGCTTGATGGCCAAGGTATTAGCATCTTAGATATGGACTGCCAACGTGTGTTTATCGCCGGCGGTGGCGGTATCAGCTCAAGCCTATTTACGGCCAATGTCGCTATGCGTCTACCAGTGAATATTGAAATCGATGACGTCATCAATGAGCTTGAAGCGTTAAGCGAAGATACTCGCGTGACGCTCGAAGCTTAACTCTTTTCATCCCATCCTAATGAGGGAGGCTTAGCCTCCCTGCTTGCGTTTGAGTTATTGCACTAACTCTCATCAAATAGTTGAGCTGGTTAACAAAATGAACTGAGGCCAGTGGCAAATCAGCCGTTGTGAACCATCCTTTTATTAGTCCTTATCGGCCTATTCATTCAAACAATAACCTAGCCGAATAAGACCATAAACATTACAGCGCTCAGTTAGGTGGTAACGTCATGTTGAAGCTAGAGAATATCAAGGTCAGTTATAAACTGGCCGCTATTGTCATCGTCGGTATTGTTGGATTTTTGAGCCTGCTCTTTATCTCTGCCAATGCCCTAAAAGAAAACTTGGTTGCTGAGCGTGAAGCGCGTTTGAAAGCAGTGATTCAAAGCACCCTCTCTCAGGTGGCTTATCTCAACCAAACCCTACCCAAAGAACAAGCTCAAGAACAAGCCAAAGCCCTGATTAACGCGCTACGATTTGATGGCAACAACTACATGTTCGTGATTGATGAATCACGCTACACAGTGGTACACCCGATCCGTCAGGATCTGGTTGGTCAACAGATGGGAAATCCGGGTAAAGATACAGAAGGTCAATTCTGGTTCACCATGATCGACTTAGCGCGCAATGGTCAACAAGGCTCGTTGATCTACCCTTGGAAAAATCAACAAGGCAACCCTGCCGATAAACTCTCGTTCGTCAATGGCTTTGCGCCTTGGGGATGGATTTTAGGCTCAGGCATGTTGTTGGACGATATTGAACACGCGGTTTACCAACAGTTCCTCAGAATGGGTTCCGCCACCCTCATAGTAACGCTCGTTATGATAGGTCTGGGTGTTGTGATCAGTCGTGCGGTGATTCAACCACTCGATACCATCAAAGATGTGATGAAAAAAGTTGCCCAAGGCGATCTCACCGCACAGATTCCTGTGCTGGGTAAAGATGAGCTTGGTATTGTTGCCCAGCGCATCAATAACAGTATTGCCGCCGTACATGATGCCTTGGTTGAATCCGTACAGTCCGCCTCTTCTGTCGCGGAAGCGGCGATCCGCATCGCCTCCTCTGCAGAAGAAACCAGCCAAGCCGTGGTTTCACAACGTGACCAATTAAGCCAACTTGCCACCGCAATGAACCAGATGACCGCGACCGTGGCTGATGTGGCAGGCCATGCAGAAGACACCGCGCGCGATACCCTCGATGCTAGCAAAGAAGCGAACCTAGGAGATAAGGACGTCCATTCGAGCGTAGACAGCATTCGCGCCTTATCGGTTGAACTGGGCGTTGCAACTGATCAAGTGAATAAGCTCAAAGAAGGGGTGATGCAAATTAGCGAAGTCACCTCGGTCATCAGTGGCATTTCCGAACAAACGAACCTTCTTGCTTTAAATGCGGCGATTGAAGCGGCGCGAGCGGGCGATCAAGGTCGCGGCTTTGCTGTGGTCGCCGACGAGGTACGGAATTTAGCCAGCCGAACTCATCATTCCACCGATGAAATCCAAACCATGATTAACCGTCTGCAACAACTGGCGGTAAGCACAGCCAGTGCGATGCAAAAAAGCCAAGCATTGGCGGCTAACAGCGTGGCAACCGCAGAGAATGCGGGCAGCGACTTATCTCTGATTGTGAATCACATTCAGCACGTCAGCGACAAAGCCACTCAGATTGCCACCGCAGCGGAAGAACAAAGTGCCGTTGCCGAAGAGATGAACCGTAACGTAAGTGGCATTAATGATGCGGCGCTGGAAATGTCGCAAGCGGCCACTTATTTAGCAGAAGAGAGTGAAAAACTGGCTGACTTGTCACGGCAACTCGACCAAAAACTGACGGCCTTTAAACTGTGAACTCACTCTTTTTATGAGCAGACAGAGATCGGCATGGGCATTCTTCGATGAAAGTGCTACCCTTACGGCATTATCTACTGCGAGAGAATAAAATGAGCAAATTAACGGCAGATATCGAAGCGAATCTAGCGCTGTTTATTCAAGAAACCCAAGAAAGCCAACTTGTTTGGGGTTTACGCAATGAAGAAGGTTGGCTCTCTTGTGAGTCGACTGAATTTGAAGAAAGTGAAGTGATGCCTTTCTGGTCATCCAAAGAAGATGCGCAAATTCATAATGTTGAAGAGTGGGCTGACTTTGAAGTGGTAGAAATCCCGCTGGATATTTTTGTAGAAGATTGGTTAATCACTCTTGATGAAGATGGTGTTCTGGTCGGAACGAACTGGAATGCCAACCTCGAAGGTAAAGAATTAGAGCCATCACAACTGGCCAAACTCTACCTATAACCTATTCCCTATGTAGGTTAATCGGTATTTCGGTTCTCCCTACCGATAAGGCGCATAATTGCGCCTTTTGTTTTTTCTCACTTTGTTTTTCAATCCTTTGATTCATGTGCTGACGTAGCCCCGCTGCACAAGCTTTGTTACACTTGCCCTCCTGTTAAACCCCATTCGGAACGCAAGCATGCAATTAACTAAGCTGACGCAAGAGATCTTCGACCACTTATACCGTGATATCAGTGAATTCCGCCAAACCTTTGATCTGCCTGTCGCTGCACCACAGACCTTAAATTCCCAGGCTGACACCTTACACACTTCTTTGGCGATTGAAGAGCTGACTGAGCTTGCCCAAGCCGACAATAAAACCGAACAAGCGGATGCGATTGTGGATACCGTCTATGTGTTGATGGGAAGATTGGTGCATTTAGGCCACGCTAAGGTAGAAGACAATCTAGCGATCAGCTATTTGATTGACCTACTTTTGCATGTCGCGGCCAACTTAAATATCGACTTTCTTCCATGCTGGGATGAAGTACACAGCTCCAACATGAGTAAAGTGTGTCGCAGTGAACAAGAGTATTTAGATACTGAGAAATTCTATGCTGAACAAGGTGTCAAGCTAATGGCGGTTCATCAAGGTGAGTACATTATTGCCAAATGCGCAGAGGATTTTATCTCTGAGTCTAAAACCGTGCGTCAGGGCAAAGTGCTGAAGTCGGTTTATTACCGCCCTGCTAACCTCGCAGCACTCACTCAGTAATCAGCCTCTGCTTTACCTTGGCAAGATATCGAGTATCCAGATAAAAAAAGGCCACCTTAGTCACTAAGGTGGCATACTGCGTCTGATTGGGGCCAATCAGTTCAGCACAAACTCAATACTCTTATACCAAGGCACCATTCAGGAGAGAGTGCCAAGGGATCTGCCGAAGAGTGATGAGCCTAACAAGAACGAGAATGTATCAAATCTAGTGTTGCGAATTGTGTGCCAATATTTTTTCCTTGCGTTAAAAAACACAACTCATTGATAAATAAACAAATACCAAAACACTTTCTCGCCTATTCTTCCAGCAACATGCGCTAAAACAGTGCTCCATGCGCCATGATTGGTCAACTCAGCACCTGATAAGATGCTGGCGTCTTAGGCTCAATCGAACAGCAAGTGAGGATGCCCTTCCAGTTCCACTCGGCGAATTGACGTACCAAACACGGATTGCAGCACTTCTTGAGTCAGCACCTCTTCCGCACTTCCAGCACGGTATAGAACGCCACGACTGAGCAGTAACACTTGATCAGCGTGACGCAAAGTGCGGTTAAGGTCATGATTGGCCATGATCACCGTTAATCCCTGCCCTGCCATGCGCTCAATCAGACGATACAACAGGCTTTCTTGCGCAATATCCAAGGGTGCCGCTGGCTCATCCCAAATCAGTAAACGCGCAGAAGGATTCAAAACCGGTGAGACCTGTAGACAACTTCCGGCTAGACGCACACGCTGCCATTCACCACCAGAAAGCTGGTGAATCGAACGGTGTAGTTTGTCATCAATATTGAGTAAACGGCTGATCTGATCGATTTCGCTGGCCACTTCCGAGCGTTCTAGGGCTACGTTCGCAGGAACCGACAGCGCCAAATATTGGAAAACGTGCAGTTGAAAGCTGGGTTTATCATTTTGTGCCAGATAAGCGCGATGGCGGGCGAGTTCAGATAAGCTTGCTTGACTCACGTCTAAGCCACCAACCTGCACAGATCCAGAGAAAGGGATCATCCCCGCTAAAGCGGCAAGCAAGGTGCTTTTACCACAGCCGTTGGGGCCAATCACATGCCAAACTTCGCCAGCGTTAGCCTGTAATGACAACGGCAGCAGACGAGAATCCACCTGTAAGCTGTTAACACGAATCATGGTTTCTCACCAACATCCAGATAAAAATGGGCGCGCCCAGAGTGGTGGTGACTACCCCCAATGGCAATTCGCCGCTGCCCAGCGCCAAACGCGCAATCAGATCCGCACTCACCAGTAATAAAGCGCCGCACAGAGCAGAAAGTGGCAGCAATAGACGATTTTCCGAGCCTAGCGTTAAACGCAGCAAATGAGGAACCACTAACCCAACAAAACCGATCACTCCCCCTAGTGCGACGGAAGCCCCGACCAGTAATGCGATAGCGAGAATGAGCCGCCAGCGAACACGATGAATATCGACTCCTAACTGTTTGGCATGCCCTTCACCAAGCATCAGCTTATCCAGAACACCACCTTGCAAGACAAGCCAAATCACGACAGGTACTGCCACCAAAGAGAGGAGATGTTGATACCAACTGACGCCTGCGACACTGCCCATTAACCAGTACATCAGTTGACGCAAACCAAGGTCATCACTGAAATAGAAAGCCCAAGTGACTACCGCGCCAGACAAAATCCCCAATGCGACCCCGACCAGTAATAGCCTTGCGGTGGTCAAGCGTAACTTACGAGCCATCACCACCAAGAGCAACGTAAACAGCAGCGCGCCCAATACCGCGGCCGCCATAAAAGCCACGGGGGAATTTAAACTCGGGAAAAACAGCAGCAGAATTACCATCGCCACGCTTGCACCACCCGATACCCCCACCACGCCCGGCTCAGCAAGCACATTGCCTAGCAACACTTGTAAGGTGGCTCCTGCCACGGCCAGAGAAGCCCCAATCACCGCCGCAGCCAGTAATCTTGGCAAACGCAGTTCCCATACCAACTGCTGTTCGAGAGAAGACCAAGCGGAAAAAGGAGATAGCCACAGTTCTCCCACCAACAAATAAAGGACACACACACTCAAAAACAGCCCGATCAGCAGATAACTGCTGCGCTGCCAGCGTTGCTGTTTATGTTGAAGCAGTCGATGAAAATCCATCTTGTCGTTCATAGAAAAAAGAATGGCCTAACCTTACCGTTAAGCCATTTAAATAGAAAGGAGATCATGGCCAAGCAAGATCAGTCGTACACCAATTGGTCATCTTCATAGCGCGTGTTCACCTTACACACCATCAAGGCGGCGCGCTGGCCAATGGCCACTTTACGGTTCGGGAAAACAATCGCTTCCCCTTCATTTTTCGCCATTAAAGGCTTATCGCCATCGTGACCAAACACTTCCCCATGCATAAAGGCGGTGAAGTTTTCCACGTCGTCACTGAAGCGAAAATCAAAATCGTCGTGCAGACGCACTATGGTGCGACTGACTCGGTACATCACCGTTTTTCTCGGTAAGTGCTCGGGTTTATGGCGAGAGATGAGATCTCGCATCGCCAGATCAAAGGCCAACAGACGGTCTAATAGATTTTCACCTAAGCGTGCCACTTGACCAAGCTCTAAGGTCAAGGCTTGCGCAGCATAATGCTCGGCCGAATACCAACTAAACGTACTGGAAGGCGCATTCGATAGCATCACGGCTTCAATATGGGCTTGCTCGATAAATTGCATCAGGCTACGGCTGCGCACCGGATGACGCGCTTTCGGGCTTACTGCAAACGAATAGTGTTTCGAGCCACGAATGGCACAGTGCAAATCTAGGTGCCAACGCGAGTGCTCGTCCGTGTTAGCAAAAAACTGTTTAAGCAGAACTTTGAGGTTATCGGCAATCGCCAGCTCAGTGCTCGGAGTGTGGGGCTTATCATCAAATAAGCGGTTGAGATTCTGCTCAATAAAACGGACATGGCGCACCGTGGCTTGCGGGTGCGCCAGAATAAATAAGCAGCGCTCAGCAACGGGTTGAAATCCGCTGACGATATCGTCAATCCATTTATCCAGCAGTTCCATAGGTGCGGTTTCATCACCATGTACCCCACAGGAGATCACCATATTTTTTGTCGCCGCGTCCGTTTGAGCTGGGATCACTTCCAACACGCCACGTTGATGCAGCTTTAAGGTCACACCCTGCTCTGTACGTACGGTTTGCGCGACCATGGGATGGTCAAGATCTAAGCTGTCGGAAAGAAAAGATTGGCGGAAGAGAGACTTCGTCATGCGCTACTCCTTTATTGCACAGCGGTATGTTAAGAAATTGTACGAACAATTTATGCCAAGATGATCGCACTTATCATCACCCATTCAATATCCGTGGTCGTTAACGGCACTCTACCCAAACGACTTGGAGTTGCAGGTGGAGAGTGATCCCCCATCATAGAAATACTCAGTGATTGGGGTGAGCGAATATAGCCAACACCGCTGCAGCTTCAAGTAGCAAGGAATAGATCTTTTTATTCCCAGCCAGACGACGATATAGGCGCGGATTCTACCACTAATTCAATAAGATGCTCCATATTCAATTCGCTTTATGGGCTAACGGCAAAGCGCATTTCCGATGCTGGTCACGCTCACTATCGGTGGCTCACCGGGATAAAGGACAAGATCAGTCACCGATTGATGAGGAATGGTTAACCGAGTATGCCAGTGTGGGTTGCGCCAATCGACACCCAATACGTGTGCCAAAATCAAACGTATGGTTCCTGCATGGCAGATGATAAGCGTATCGCTCTCAAGCTTAGGTAACCATTGTTGCCAAGCTTGACTCACTCTTTGATAGGCCATAGCGAGAGGTTCAGCTTGTGGCAGTGTGTTCTTTGCGGGATCTTGCCAAAAGGCATCCAATATTGGCCATTGAGTCTCTAAGTCGGCAAAACTTTGTCCATCCAACTCACCAAAGTTAAGCTCTTGGAGCTGCGGGTCGAAATCGAGCATGATGTACGGACGAGCCGATTGGAGCAATCGCGCCAAATCAGCGCAGCGACATAAGGGGGAGCTTATCACACGAGTAAACGGTAAAGTGCTTAATTGGCTGGCTATCGCTTGTTGCACGCTCGGCTCCACCGCGACATCCGTTATACCATTCAGGACTGCAGGGCCTTGTGTTTTGCCGTGACGCAGTAACCAAATTCGGATCATGCCTTGCTACTCGCCTTTTAAACGCTGTGGCAGACCCGCCACGACAAACGTTACCGAATCGGCCAATGCCGCGATTTTCTGGTTCATCCATCCCCCGTGGTCAACAAACATGCGAGTTAATTCGCCCATAGGTACGACTCCCATACCCACTTCATTGCTGACCAAGATAATGTGAGCTGGGGTTTGAGCCAATGCAGCTAACAGCGAATCGACATGCTGATCAATCCGCGCTGCGCAGAGCGCAGCTTCGTGTTCAAAAAGCAGATTATTGAGCCATAACGTGAGGCAATCGACTAACACCACATCCTGGCGTTGAAAACGAGTTAACGCCTCAGCCAAAGCCAGCGGCACCTCATGTTCATTCCACTCTGCGGTTCGTCGGGCTTGATGATGGGTAATACGCTCGCGCATCTCATCATCTAAGGCCGTGGCGGTCGCCACATAATGCAAGGTTGCCCCCAAAGCTTGTGCGGTTTGTTTGGCGAGTAACTCTGCGTAACTCGATTTACCACTACGGGCACCACCTAAAACGAAATGAACCGTCACTTTGCCCCCTAAATCATCACTTCATGCTGTAAAAAAGCAAGCAAGATCAGATAGATCAGAATTTCCATCAACTGCTGTGCGGCGCCAAGGCAATCGCCAGTAAAGCCACCCAAACGTCTGATAAGCCATTGGCGGAAAATCTGTCTGAAAATCAAGCTGACGGCGATCATCACTCCAATAAACTGCCATGAGAAGTAAAACAGTGTCGCTAAGGCGGTAAGGGATAACACGGCCACATCCGTACCCGACTGCTGCTGCGCCAGCGGCTTACTTTTACTGCTGTCGGTATCGGAGACATAAGGCGTATTACGAATCAAAGACGCCGCCACCGCGCGGCTTAGGGTATAAGCCAGCAACCAAACAGGAACCAGTGAAGTAAGATCGGCCAATTCGGTGAGTAGCAAATATTTACCCAGCAAAACCATAATCAAAGCGCTAGAGCCATAAGTGCCAATGCGGCTGTCTTTCATGATCTCTAGACGGCGCTCAGCCGTCATACCACCGCCCACACCGTCAGCCATATCCGCTAAGCCGTCTTCATGAAAGGCACCGGTCAATAACAAGCTCAACACCATGGTCAAAAACACACTGATGTTGGTAGAAAAAAGCTGCGTCGCGAGCGAGTAAACCAAAGCGCAAATCGCCCCGAGCAGGAGTCCAACCAGAGCAAAATAGCGCCCAGCTTGATTCATTCGCTCACTGCTATAAGGCAAACTCACCGGCACAGGAATGCGTGAGAAGAAGCTCACGGCCAGCAAAAACAGCTCCAGTTGATAACGTAAAATGGCCGCCATTACACTGTGACTCCTGCATCAGCAAAACTGGCCATGTGGTTGTAAAACTCCACTGCAGCACGAACAAGACCCAGCGCCAACACAGCTCCGGTACCTTCACCTAAACGTAAACCTAAATCCAACAGTGGCTCTGCGGCCAGCATTTCTAATACTGCGCGGTGCCCCGTTTCTTGTGAGCAGTGGGCAAACAGCAAAAAGTCTCGTACATTCGGCTCGATTAAGGTCGCAACATAAGCGGCAACCGTCACAATAAAACCGTCCACCAGCACTGGGGTTTGCTTTTCGTATGCGCCCATAAATGCCCCGACCATTTGGACAATTTCAAACCCGCCGACTTGCTGCAAGACATCTTGTGGCGCAGCGCCTAAACAGCGCTCAACACCTTGGGTAACCAACGCTCGTTTACGTTGGTACTGCTCATCCGTAATGCCGGTGCCACGTCCAACACACACTTCAATCGGCAAGCCGGAGAGTGCCGCCAAGATTGCTGCTGCACTGCTGGTATTGCCGATGCCCATCTCACCAAACATCAATAGATTACAGCCCGACTCAACTTCACGATGAATCAACGCCTTGCCAAGTGCGATTCCCTCTTGCACCTGCTCTGAAGACATGGCGGCTTGCTCGGCCAAATTATGCGTACCCGCACCAAGACGCTGCTCAATCAAATCCGCGTGAGCGGGCTGAGCTCGCAAAATACCGCAGTCAATCACCCGCATGGCGGCGTGTTCAGTACGACAAAAACAGTTGATGGCCGCGCCGCCCGCGAGAAAGTTTTGCACCATTTGCTCAGTCACTGCGCTTGGCGCAATACTGACACCTTGCGCAGCGATGCCGTGATCGGCGGCAAAAACCAAAACGGTCGGCTGATGAATCGCCAGTTGAGTTACCGCTTGAGCTTGGTTTTGGCTTTGGATAAGTGCTAAATGATGCGCAACGCGCTCAAGCTGCCCTAGCGCCCCGATTGGCTTGGTTTTTTGATCGATTCGTTGTTGGATTTCGGCGCTGAATGAGCGATCTAACATGCGGGCATCCTTACTTCTTTTTAAGGCATGAAAACAAATGCGGCACAGTCTACTCGCTCTGAACAACAAAGCAAAAGCCTTCACTTATTTTGCCTACTACACCACACTCTCAGCGCAAACGACTTGCCGCCGCGTCTGACATTGGTCACGACATCCAATATACCCACACTACTTGGAGTTACAGCTTCAAGTAGGAAGGCGATAAGACGGATATAAGCATTTGAACCAGTCTGTTCTATACTTTGGTACAAATAGTGCTTCATCTTTTAATGCTTCAGTTTGGTTATCCTGTTTTAACGTTGTCTCTTGCTTGAGACACCACAAGGAGCTGTACCATGATTGCTAACCAAAGATCACCGAAACCAAAGCCGAATAAACCTGCCAATAAAAAAGGCAAGCGCGTACCGTTTGCACTGACCTAATTCCATTGAAAAAGAAATGCCCATCAGGCCTGCGGAACACAGACCTGAGGGCATGAGC
>NZ_WPDC01000045.1:0-29189 GCF_035615595.1 Vibrio sp. R-1
CCAATAACCAATAACCAGTAACGCTTATATTTCATCATCCGCATCGATGACAGGCTTATTAAGGACTCTCGGGAATATGAAAACATAATGTACACCCTCACCAACGTTTGAGCTAAAGTGGAGCTTGCCCATTAACTTTTGCGTCGCAAGATTAAAAACAAGATTTAGGCCTAACCCAGAACCTCCTCGGCCTCTTTTGGTTGTGAAAAATGGCTCGAAAATTTTATGGTGTAATTTCTGCTCAACGCCACAGCCATTATCTTTATAGTCTAAGATAATATCTTCATCTTGTTGATAAAAGCTGATGACGATAGTTGGATTTGGTGTATTACTAAAAGCATGATTAATACTATTCATCACTAAATTCGAAACAATTTGTGTGAGTACCCCAGGCAAACTATTCATCATTAGACGTTCATCACCTTCAAGTTGCGGAACGACAGGAACTTTCCTTGTCTCTGGATGAAGGCTGGCAATCAGAGCACTTAACACTTGGTAAATAGAGAATTGGCTTCGGCTTTCGGAGACTTGGTCGACGGCGGTTTGTTTGAAATCTCTGATGAGCTTTGCCGCTCTATTCAAATTATTTTCCAACATCGTATTGGTGTCATTTAATCTCTGCATCAGTTCTGAAAACTGCTGGCTGGTTAGGGTTTGGTTAGCAAAAGCGTCATTTAATTCTTTGGTTGTTTCAATGATAACTGAGCTTGCTGTAACGGCGATGCCGAGTGGCGTGTTCACCTCATGCGCCACACCAGCCACCAACCCCCCGAGAGCAGCCAGTTTTTCAGATTCAATCAATTGATTTTGAGTCGCTTTTAACTGCTCTATACTATTTTCTAGATCGAGTGTCCGCTTCGCGACTTCACTCTCTAGGTTTTGGTTTAGTGTCTGGAGCTCGAGTTGAGCGAGTTTTAATTCAGTGATATTAATCGCAGTTCCTCGATAGCCGAGAAACTCTGTTTTGTTGTAACGAGCAACTGCCTGAAACATTAAATATTGTGGATGACCATTAACAGTAATGGTTTCCTCACACATCGAAAATGAACATTGTTGTTCTATAAGTTTTGGTAACGTGTTGAAGCTTTTTAGTGATTCAATTTCTGAAATCATTAGTTTGCTGTTTTCAGGAATATCTAAAGCTTGTCGCATTGCTTCAGAAATAAACACTAATTTCATCTTCGAGTCAGTCTCCCATAGCCAATCCGAAGAGACATTAGTAAAGTCAGCTAAGCGCTCTTGCTCATGTTTTATATTGTTATATAAGAGAGTGACGTTGTGAGTTATTTTGTTGGTTTCATCGGCTAGCCAAGTGAGTTCATCGATTTTTCCCATTATCCAAGCAGTATGGGGAAGTGTTAATGGTTCGGGTGGATGCCTAGGATTGTATTTTCTTAAATACTGAGCAATTAAAAAAACTCTTCGATTCACACTTATATGAAATATCATCAAAATAACACAGCAAATAAATGTGGTTTTGAGAGCATTAATGACCAATATAATTAAAAACTGTCTAATTAACTGGTTGTATATTTCTTGTGCATTCGATTCCACATAAATATCACCAATCTTTACAGGTGCTTCCGCTTGGGGGGATTGGTAGAAAATAGGATATTGATTTGAGACTCGCTCTCCAGTGACTTTTTCCCCAGCACTGAATTTGTAATTGTCAGAAGTGATCTCAAGGTAATCAATTTTAGGCAGATTAACTAAACCGTCTAAACGTTGCTGGAGAAGCCGTAAGTCATAATGCCATAGTGAACTTGCAAGTAACTCTGCATGGACGGATTCGATTTCACGATGACGCTGGGCGACTTCATTGAACTCTCGGTCATAGTCAAAATAAGTCTGTGTCAGTGTGGTCATCAATGTCACTGCGCCACTCAGAACCACGAGGAAAAAAATAATTCTGCGCCCGATGCGGCTGGAGAACGGGTTACGGCTATTGATACTGAATGTTTGATCTCTACTCATCCTGAGCCTCGTTGTTTTTGGTGCCCCATCCATTGTGAAGAAGTATTAGCGTTAATGCGGCCAGCCACTCCAAGTCGTTTCGTCGTAGTCTGAGGATGGTAGCGACTTCTATAACAAAAGCTTAGTACATAATCGCTAATCGCAATGCGTTGAGTCAGCGACAAGTGATATGACATGGTGAGGCTGAACGTGAATGTTAAGCCGTGTCGGTGTTGAGGGAGAACATCAACTACACTTGCTATACCCTTCCCACTGTAAACAGCAGCGGTTGGTTGGCTACGCGAGTGCACCTCAATCGCATAGAATCTATGTACTGTGAATGGACTCACTACAGCTTGCCTGTCACTCCCAGTGGTTTGGGAATCAAAAACGCGGAGGAAGCCATATGCGTTGGTGGGGAGTTTTATTGTGGTTATTGAGTGGCCAAGCATGGACAGCCAATGTGTTGGTGATTCAAAGTTATCACTCGGGTTATGCTTGGGATGCAGCCTACACAACAGGATTGAAAGAAGGGATTAACACCCAACATCAATTACATTTTTTTGAAATGAATACTAAACGGATTCCCGCTCGAGAATACAGCGTGGCCGCCGAGCGTGCATTTCAAGCTTATCAGCAATTGAAACCTGATTTGGTGGTATTGGGCGATGACAATGCGCTCTATTACCTGTTACCTAAGCTGTATAACGAACCCATCTCGATTGTTTTCCTTGGGATTAATGCCAATCCAAGAGCGTTGTTGGATGAGTATTCGGGAATTGCTCAAGTGACGGGCATCTTAGAGCAACCCTTGTTTGTAAAAAACATGGCTGAAATCGGTCGTCTATTACCAAAAGAAAAACACCGAGTTCTCGTGTTATTTGATTCAGGGAATACCTCAAAAATTGCCTTGGATTATATGCAAGATCAATACAAGCTGATTAAGGAAAACTTGGGGATAGAGGCGGATATTCGTTCTATTAAGAGTGAACAAGAATGGAAACATGCGGTTGAGTACGCGAATCAAGAAGGTTTTGGAGCCATAGTGGTGGGTTTGTATCAAACCCTTGTCAATATTGATGGGCTACATGTCTCACCCGAAAATATTATGAGTTGGACGAATCAACATTCTCAACTGCCGCTGTTTGGTTTTTGGGATTTCTCCATCGGCAAAGGTAAAGCCGCGGGTGGGGTTGCGTTATTTGGATTAGAGCAGGGACAAATGGCTGCCGAGCTAGTGACGCGTATTTTGGATAAGCAAGAGCTTGCCAAATATATTCCGATCCAAATAAATCGCCAAGGTAGAGGCCTTTATCAGCCAGAAGAGTTTGCGCGCTGGGGGTTAACGCCGCCGAAAGATTGGACACCTATCGATGAATAAGCGCTGCACTTAGTTTATAAGTCGAAGGTGTGTTGTAGATAAAAACACCGCCCATAAAGGGCGGTGTGAGAAAGAACTTAGGCTTCAACAGGTTCTTGCTGCCAACGTTTCTGGCGTAGGTTGAAGGCACAAAACAGTACAAACCATACACTGCTGGCGGCCAAACCGGCCCAAACGGAGTGCAATAAGCCCATCGCCAAATAACCCAGTAGTGCGCCCATTGCTGCGCTGATCGCGTAAGGAAGCTGAGTCACGACATGGTCAATATGATGGCTACCCGCACCGGTTGCTGACAAGATGCTGGTGCTGGAAATCGGTGAGGCGTGATCGCCAAACACTGCGCCGGCTAATACGGCGGAGAGAGTCGGTAGCATTAGGCTGATGTCTGATGCCGCAGCGATATCACCCGCGAGTGGCAGCATAATCCCAAAGGTGCCCCAACTGGTGCCAGTGGCGAATGCCATTAAGCAAGAAAGTACAAACACCAAGGCGGGGAGCAGTTCAACCGGTAGATTGCCTTGAGTCAGAGACGCGAGATAAATGCCGGTTTGTAGATCGCGCACCACACCACCAATCGTCCAAGCAAACAGCAGAATGATGATTGCTGGCATCATCGCCATAACCCCTTTGGGTGCCGTGGATAGCCACGTTTGCGCCGAGAGTTTTAAGCGCAGTGACAGAATTATCGAGACCGCCAAGCTACACAGCGCCGCATAAACCAGTGATTGAGCCACATTGGTATTTTCGAGTGCGCCAATCAAAGAGAACGCCTCACCGTTAGCAGCTAAGACGGCGTTACCGGTTTGGATCATGAAAATCAAGGTGGTGATGGTCAGTACTGCGATGGGCAACACCATATCAATCATGGTACCACGAGCGGTTTCTCCACCTTCCATATCTAAGCCCGCAGGGCGGCCTTTGCTTTCGTCCCACAATTTACCTTCACGAGCCCACGCTTCGTGTTGGCGCATGGGGCCAATATCCATCGGCAGGAAAATCACCGCGAGCACCATAAGCAGGGTAAAAACGGCGTACAGATTCATCGGGATCATCTGTACAAATGCTGAAATCGCACTGATTTCCGTCATTTCGTGTGCCGCTAAAATGCCGCCAATGAGAGCGATGATGTAAGCGCCCCAAGAGGAAATCGGTGTAATCACACACACGGGAGCTGCGGTAGAGTCGAGCAAATAGGCGAGTTTCGCGCGCGAGATTTGGAAGCGATCCGTTACTGGGCGGCAAATCGCACCCACAGACAGGCTATGGAAAAAGTCGTCAATGAAAAAAGCAAATACCATCAAACCCGTCAGAGCTTTTGCACTGCGGCGATCTTTGCATTTGCGCTCAGCCCATACCGCGAAAGCACGCGTTGCGCCTGAGGCCGTCATTAAGCTTATCAAACCACCCAGCAGCAGCATAAACAGCAGCATATTGATGTTATCGCTGTTGGCTGCACCTTCTGCCCAAAACAGACCGCTGATCTTTCCAAACAGGTATTGTACTGTACTCAGCGGGGAAAAATGGTTAAGCATAACCGCACCAGCAACAATGCCAGCGCCTAAAGAGAGTAATACTCGGCGTGTGGTAATCGCGAGCAGCACCGCGAGTAGCGGTGGGATGACCGAGTAAATCGAGTCAGAATAAGGGGCTAAATTCATGGATCTCACATCACCTTTTCAGGTGGAGATCTACCAGCAGGATAAAAAACACATTTCAGCGAAATAACACTTCTTATCCTTCAAGGTAGCGCTCCATAGACAACACACTATGGCAGTCCGGCATTTGTTCAATGCTGGCCCAGCGAACGTTGATGACGCAACGATCACTTCGGCGCTGTACCCTTTAACCAGTCATCATCGGGGTCAACCTACGACTGGCGACTCATGAACAGCGCGCCTCTACTTAAAGGAACTTGTGCCCGTTGAAGAGCTAGACTCAAAAACTGTGACACACGACGTATATTACTGCCTTTTCAGGTGACGACAAGATTTAATTTCCCCATTTCTGCAGTGAAATTGATCTCATCCGGTATATTCGCTAAAGGGTCAGAATTTTCTCACCTCAGATCGCAATCGGCATCTCATCTGACGGTGGCTGTTTGGTGTAAACGCGTTTAAGTCCCCACAACGCCAGTACTGACATCAGAAGCATAATAATACCGAGTGGTAGTTGATCGGAGGCTGGGAACATGGCGGCAAACAGCGTAGCCAGACCTGCCCCTAAATTTTGCATGCCACCTAAAATTGCACCGCCCGTTCCCGCGTGATAAGGGAAAGGAGAAAGTGCACCTGTGGTAGCGGCTGGGAATAAAATGCCGGCCCCTAAGAAGTAAATGGTTGCGCCGCCAATCAGTGATAAGGCCGTGGTCATACCCAATAAGCCGGGCAGCATAATGACCAGTGAGCCCGTTAAGATCGCGAGTAAGCCGATATACATAGCGGTTTTTTCACGCCAGTGGCGAGCAATCACGTTAGAGAGCCAAGCGCCCGCCAAATAACCGGGGATGGGTAATACAAACAGCAAACTTACGGTCGTCGCAGGTAGTCCTAATACACCGCCTAATAACACGCCAGCCGCCGCTTCGAACACGGCTAAACCTGCAAAGGTCGCGACAAGACAGATTAAGTAACCTTGGAAGCGGCGATCCGACAGCACGTAATGATAACTGCGTAGCACGGGCTCTTTTTTACGCGCTGTCGCTGGCAAGGTTTCTACCATGCTCGTCATCATGGTGATCACTACGGCGATGGCAAAGAGTGACAGAAACAAATAGCTTGAACGCCAACCAAAACTTTCGGTTAAGTAGCCACCTAAGACCGGCGCGACCAACGGTGAGAAAATCAGGCACATACTGATTAAGCTGTTGACTTTATGCAGCTCTGCCCCTTCGAAACAGTCACGAGAGAGCGTACGAGACATCGCGCCACCACAACCAATACCAAGACCTTGTACAAAACTACCGATCAAAAACCATGAGTACTGATGGGCGAAGAGCGCAATCAAAGAACCGATAATGTAGATCGCCAATCCAGCAATAATGATCGGTTTGCGACCAATACGATCAGAAAGGGGACCGTAGACAAATTGCGACAAGCCGTAAGGGATCAGGTAGCACGCCATCACAGCTTGCAGCGCTGCTGGTGAAACCAAAAACTCTTGCGCCATGTAACCAATAGAAGGCACATACATGGTTTGTGTCGCTTGGCCGACAGCAGCCAGAATAGCGATAAAGAAGGTCAGTTTTGCGACAGAAAGTGAGGCAGACATCGTTATCTCCAGATAAAAACAATATCTTATTAAAATCATCTAATGAAAATTCTTGAAAGAGCTTAGCTCTCGGCGCGAGATGTTATTGCTGTAGGCCTTATCTAGCAAACGATTATTGCTGTTTTGCTCACGATAAATATCTATGGCTTTGATTATTTTTTCTAATGCAAATTTTGGTTTTATTGTGCCTTGAACCAAAACTCAAGGCAGACTATGATAAATGAGAATTAATATCATAAAGATGCCGTAAACATGTTGTCACTTGCTGTACCACTACTTTTCATGAGTTTGCTCGGATTTAAATTAAAACTGCCTTATGGGTTGTTGATTGGATTAATCATACTGACGCTATTGTTAGGCTGGCTTGGTAACGTCAGCTTATTGCCAGTGTTGGTGGTGCTGTTCTTTATGTCTCCGCTCTTGCTGGCAACAAAACGAGCGCAATGGCAGAGCATATTGTTCGGTGTTGGTTGCTTGTTGCCCCAACTAGTGCAATTCGTGATGTTAAATCAGCGATGATTGACCTTGTATGCCAATGTTCTTTATTGAATTTCTCATTTGAGCTGAGGTTTATTATCACTGCATGAGTGAGGATAGAACTTAGCTCTATCCTCAGAGGGCAAAGAATTTTACAGCGGAAATTGTGCCATTTCGGTGGCCAAAATCTGCTCTGCAAGATAGTGATGAATCGCAGTGGTGGGATGAGTCACTTCCCAAAACACAAAGCGATCTGAGCCTTGCTTGGCGCACTCCGCAGAGAGTGAATGTGACAATAGGTAATCGGCGGCAGAGTTGCGTCGAATATCTAAGCAAGGGGAGTTCGCGTTGGCAAATCCATGTTGCTCTGGCTGAGTAGTGATACTGTCAAACAGGGTATAAGCATCAAACAGTACGATGCGAATACCTTGCATTTGGTAGTAACGTGCTTGCTCACGGATAAAGGCATTCATGCCGATGATTTTGCTGCGTACAGTATCAATTTGTTCTTGTGTGGCATATTGAAACTGTGGCGCGCGCGTTGCGTCCGGCAAGGTCATTAGGACAAGATTTTTTGCTCCCGCATCAATAAGACGGATCAGCGCAGAACTATAATCGGCTTTCACCTCTGCCAAGGAACGGTTGTAGTTCATAAAGTCGTTCAAACCAAATTCCAAGGTAAACAAGCTGTTTTCTGGCTGATAGTTTTTAGCCAGTCGCATATAAGACAGATAAGAGCTGACCTGCTCGTAAACGCCCGTTAATGCCACATACTGGTTACGCCCTGCCGCGCCACCGACGGCCCAGTTATACAGAGGTACATTCAAACCTTGTGCTAGGTATTCAGTCCAGACGAATCCATTCGAGAAATGGCCTAGGAACCATGAGTCAGGGTTGGGGAAGCGCCACTGTGAGGCATTGAAAATGTTGCCTGTATCGGAAAGGCTATCGCCAAACGCGATCACTTTGCTGATGCGGTTGGACTGAACCTCCGGATCATTGCTCCAAATGGTGTGGTTGTATGAAAAGCGATGATCGGCTGCGAAATAGGTAATATCGGCAAACTCGTGGTTAACACCAAGCGTCTCTTCACAGCGTTCTAACAGGGTTTCTGGCTGAACTGTCGTGTAAAACATGTTTTTTTGTCGAATACTCGACCACCAATAACCTTGGATAGTGTAATAGCTACCATCCGCATTCTTTGCCCACTCCCAAGTGGTGTAGGGGTCATCATGAGTGGCTGCAGGACGATACCAACAACGTACATAGGTATAGGTTTGTTTACCTTGCACTTGTTGAATTTGCGCGCGGCTAAGCACTTCTACCTCAGGAGGAGCCCATGGTTCAGTGGCTGCATTAACCGATAAGCTAGCTAAGCCAGCGATTAGGATAGAGAGTCTTTTTTTCATCGTTTACTTCTTATCATTGAGTAATCAGAGTGAGGATCTGGTCAGATCACTTTTTATTGTGGATGACACATTCATTTCGTCAATGAAAGGTGGGGTTTTATTCTCTAGCTTTGGGAGTAAGATCAACCTCATGTTGATGAAAATATCTATAGCACTATTTTTGGGTAATAGTACAAATTGAAATATTAAATCTCTGTAATCTCTAAAATTAATCTTGATATTCTTGTCAATAGATTAACTCAGTCTAAATTAGTTCAATTTAAATTAGAGTCATTCAATGATGTAAATATCAGGGATTATTATTTTAGGAAGAAATTATTTTACGGTAAATAAAAAGTCTTTAGAGGGTGAAATCTGTGATCTGCTGTGAATTTTTTATTTTACCGTATTTTACATTTAGAAATATAAGTGATATTTCAGTAAGTATGTGGTGGCAGAAATTATATATACCAAAACTCCTTGGAGTTGCAGGTAGTCGGCAAGAGAGCGAATCCCAACGAGCATAGATAAACTGTGTGATTGGGGTGCATGAATGTAGCCAACACCACTGCCGTTTCAAGTAGGAAGGGGATATATATTTCTGCTAAAAGGATACGCGGTAAGCCGTAGCAGTACAGCCACACGCAAACTCAAGGATGACGAGGGTAACCCATGAGACACATTCAAAATGGGTATGTTCTAATTACTTGAAAATATAAGAATATTACTCAATTCGACTCAGAATATAGAAGATGGTTTATTAGCAACTATTAATTTGGGTGTTTGGTATATTTCTCGTTATTTCAGTAATTTGAGTATAAGTCACTTTGTTTGGAAATCTCTCTTGTAATAACACAAAAAATAACAGAATCAGTGAGGTTTATATGCCAAAACTCAATCGTTGCGCAATCGCGATATTCACGATATTAAGTGCAATATCCAGTCCAACCCTGTTGGCAAATATCAATGAACCAAGTGGTGAAGCGGCGGATATTATTAGTCAAGTCGCTGATAGTCATGCAATAAAATATTATAATGCTGCTGATTGGCAAGCAGAAGACAACGCATTACCGAGCTTAGCTGAGCTGCGCGATTTGGTGATTAACCAGCAAAAACGCGTTTTGGTTGATTTCAGTCAGATCAGTGATGCTGAAGGTCAAGCAGAGATGCAAGCCCAATTCAGAAAGGCTTATGGGGTGGGTTTTGCTAATCAATTTATTGTCATCACTGAACATAAAGGGGAACTGCTGTTTACACCTTTTGATCGGACGGAAGAGATTGATCCGGCTTTGTTAGAGGCACCACGCACTGCGCGCTTGTTAGGTCGTTCAGGCTTTGCAAGTCCAGCACCGGCAAACAGCGAGACAAATACCTTACCGCATGTCGCTTTCTACATCAGTGTCAACCGTGCAATCAGCGATGAAGAATGTACCTTCAACAACTCTTGGTTGTGGAAAAACGAAAAGGGCAGTCGTCCGTTCTGTAAAGATGCCAATATCTCATTGATTTATCGGGTTAACCTAGAGCGTTCATTGCAATACGGCATTGTGGGTTCCGCGACACCGGATGCCAAAATTGTGCGTATCAGCTTAGATGATGACAGCACGGGAGCCGGCATTCATCTGAATGATCAACTCGGTTATCGTCAGTTTGGAGCCAGTTATACGACGTTAGATGCCTATTTCCGTGAGTGGTCAACCGATGCGATTGCCCAAGATTATCGCTTCGTGTTTAACGCATCGAACAATAAAGCGCAGATCCTGAAAACCTTTCCTGTCGATAACATTAACGAGAAATTTGAGCGCAAAGAGGTTTCAGGTTTTGAGCTTGGGGTGACTGGTGGGGTTGAAGTCAGTGGAGATGGCCCGAAAGCTAAACTCGAGGCGAGAGCAAGTTATACCCAGAGTCGCTGGTTAACCTACAACACACAAGACTATCGTATTGAGCGTAATGCGAAGAATGCGCAAGCGGTTAGCTTTACATGGAATCGTCAACAATACGCGACAGCAGAATCGCTACTCAATCGTTCGACCGATGCTTTGTGGGTGAATACTTACCCGGTAGACGTGAACCGTATTAGCCCACTGAGTTACGCGAGTTTTGTGCCGAAAATGGATGTGATTTATAAAGCCTCTGCCACAGAGACAGGCAGTACGGATTTTATCATCGACTCTTCGGTCAATATCCGCCCAATCTATAATGGTGCTTATAAGCACTACTATGTGGTCGGTGCTCATCAGTCCTATCATGGCTTTGAAGATACCCCACGTCGTAGAATCACGAAATCGGCAAGCTTTACGGTCGATTGGGATCACCCAGTGTTCACGGGTGGCCGCCCGGTCAACCTACAACTTGCCAGCTTTAACAACCGCTGTATTCAAGTCGATGCCCAAGGTCGCTTGACGGCCAATACGTGCGATAGCCAGCAGTCAGCGCAATCGTTCATCTATGATCAGCTTGGTCGTTATGTGAGTGCGAGTAACACTAAGCTCTGTCTTGATGGTGCGGCATTAGACGCGTTGCAAACCTGTAACCAAAACCTGACTCAGCGTTGGGAGTGGCGTAAAGGCACAGATGAATTGACCAATGTCTACAGCGGCGAGTCGCTTGGACATGACAAACAAACCGGTGAGCTTGGTTTGTATGCGAGCAGCAACGATGCAATAAGTTTACGTACCATCACCGCTTATACCGATGTGTTTAATGCGCAAGAAAGTTCGCCGATTCTGGGTTACACACAAGGGAAAATGAATCAGCAGCGTGTGGGACAAGATCATCGTTTGTATGTGCGAGCGGGTGCTGCGATTGATGCATTAGGATCCGCCTCCGATTTATTGGTTGGTGGCAATGGTGGTAGCTTGAGTTCAGTGGATCTGTCCGGCGTGAAATCCATCACGGCAACCTCTGGTGATTTCCAATATGGCGGTCAGCAGTTGGTGGCGCTGACATTCACCTACCAAGATGGACGTCAGCAAACGGTAGGCTCGAAAGCGTATGTCACCAATGCTCATGAAGATCGTTTCGATTTACCGGATGCCGCTAAGATCACTCAACTGAAAATTTGGGCTGACGATTGGTTGGTGAAAGGGGTTCAATTTGATTTGAACTAAAAATAAACGTTAAAGATGGAAGCATGCCCTGAAATTTCAGGGCATTTAATGCACTTAATGTTTTTTATTTACTTATTGGTCGACTTAACAATTCAGAAACATAATAATTTTGCCATACTACTCCAAAGGTTGATTTTCTTTGGGTGATCAGCCTGCCCTTTCACATTAGGGTAAACATACGCAATAACAATATAAGGCGCGATCCACGCGCTTTTGATGTTTGTCGATGTTCCTACACCCTGACATATCGGCAAACACGATAACTTCTGAACGATAGGTACGAGACATGATCATCAATAAATTTTCTCTGAAATGGATGCTCGCAATTGCAGTGGCGATCCCTGCGATTGCGCTGCTGTTTGTGGCTTTCACCAGTCTAAACACCATGTCAGTGATGCAAGCGCAGTCCAACAGCTTGTACGCCAACACGGCTGCACCAATGCGCGCCATGGCAGAGGCGACGTCGCGTATTCCTCGGATGCGGGTTGGAATTGATATGATGTTGCTACAAGAGACTGCGCTCAAAGATGCGAAAGGGGTTCTCAAACGAGTCGAAGAGGCAAGAACCGAAGATATCCCAGAAATGCGTCAAGCAATGCAAGTTGCGGTTGATTCTCAGGTTAATCCGGAACTCAAAGAGCAGGCACGCAAACTTCAAGCTCGTTTTGAACAAATGGTGCGTGAAGAGTTAGAGCCTATGCTGCAAGCCTTCGCCAATAACGATATGACCACGGCGCAAAACATTTACCGCGATAAATACGCACCGACCTATGGTGAAATGCGCAAACAAGCTAACCAGATCCTCGATACGCTTTTGCAGCAAGCGGAGCAGCAAAACCATGCCAGTGTGGAAAGTTTCGAAGCAGGACGCACCAAGCAAATGGTGATCATTGCAGCAGGCTTGATCATTTCATTCATCACTTCACTGGTCATCATAACGAACTTACGTAGCCGAGTGGCTTACCTGAAAGATCGTATGAGTTCTGCGGCGGCGAATCTTTCACTGCGTACTCGATTGGAGTTGGATGGTAACGATGAACTGTGTGACATCGGTAAAAGCTTCAATGCGTTCATTGATAAAGTGCATCACTCGATTGAAGAAGTGGCAGAAAACTCAAAAGAGCTGGCGACGATGGCCTCTAGTGTGTCGCAGCGCGCGCACATGACGCAATCTAACTGTGCTTCGCAGCGAGATAGAACAGTGCAAGTTGCGACGGCGATCCATGAGCTTGGTGCCACCGTATCCGAAATCGCTTCCAATGCGGCCATGGCTGCCGATGTCGCGAAGCAAGCGACACTGCATTCTGGTGAAGGGAAAAAAGTGGTAGGCGAAGTGCAAAATCGGATCCAAACACTGGTCAATGAACTCGATAATGCCACTCAAGTTGTCTCATCACTGGCGACCCAAATTAACGGTATTAGCTCAACACTTGATACCATTCGCAGTATTTCTGAGCAAACGAACCTATTGGCGCTCAACGCTGCGATTGAAGCTGCGCGAGCTGGTGAACAAGGTCGTGGTTTTGCGGTGGTGGCGGATGAAGTTCGCACATTAGCAAGTCGTTCAGCGGCATCGACGGAAGAGATCCAGCAAGTCATTAATCGCCTTCAAACGGAGTCAACTCGCGCAGTAGAAGCAATGGAAAAAGGTCGCTCGCAAAGTGATGTAGTGGTTGAGTTTTCCGCTAAAGCGAACCAATCTCTCACAGAGATCAACAGCCAAATTGATCAGATTAATGATCAAAATATTCAAGTTGCGACCGCGACAGAGGAACAATCAACCGTGGTGGAAGACATTAATCGCAACGTTGAAGACATCAATCAACTGACGACAGAAACCTCGCATGTTGCGGATGAGTTAAGCCGAGCCAGTGCAAGCTTGCAACGTCTCTCTTCGCAACTGGATAAACTGGTGGGCAGTTTTGAACTTTAACCAATGACTACGCTAAGCAAGCATTCATGTCGCTTGCTGATGACGTTGATATTCTATTTCTCACTAAGCGGCCTTTCTAGGCCGCTTTTTTATCGCTCTTCGCCTTTTTTATGTTGCCTCAACCAAAGTTGGGGCTGTACACATTGTGTGTTAATGAAATGTTATTAATTTTATGTTTTGTTCACATTTTGACCTTTTGAGATTCGGAAATCCGCCACTTCTCTTCTAGCTTAATTAACGGTAAGAGGTCTGACTTCTACCGAGTAATGACCCTGTTTTCAGTTAATGAGACTCACGCCACTTCGTGTGATTCCAAGACTGAAGACAAGAACGAGAAGGAATATCCCTTGAATAAAATCATTATATTAATCGCTCTCTCACTGTTTTCTTCCTTAATCTGGGCCGGAACCAGTGCTCACGCGTTATCGCAACAAGGCTATACCCAAACCCGTTATCCGATTGTCTTAGTTCATGGTCTATTTGGCTTCGACACCTTGGCGGGGATGGATTACTTTCACGGCATTCCACAATCACTGACCCGAGATGGCGCTCAAGTGTATGTGGCACAGGTTTCAGCGACCAACAGCTCTGAGCGCCGAGGTGAGCAGTTGTTGGCTCAGGTGGAATCGCTACTGGCGGTAACCGGAGCGAAAAAAGTGAACTTGATTGGCCATAGTCATGGTGGCCCCACCATTCGCTATGTGGCATCAGTGCGTCCGGATTTAGTCGCCTCAGTGACCAGTATTGGCGGGGTTCATAAAGGCTCTGCCGTTGCCGACTTAGTGCGTGGTGTGATTCCATCGGGTTCCGTGAGTGAGCAGGTAGCGGTTGGGTTAACCCAAGGCTTGGTGGCTTTGATTGATCTGCTCTCTGGCGGAAAAGCGCATCCACAAGATCCCCTTGCTTCGCTAGCGGCGCTCACCACCGAAGGATCGCTGAAATTCAATCAGTATTATCCTGAAGGTGTTCCGACATCAGCGTGTGGAGAGGGGGCGTACCAAGTGAATGGGGTGCGTTACTACTCATGGAGTGGCGCAGCGACCGTCACCAATATTCTTGATCCAAGCGATGTGGCGATGGGGTTGATTGGGTTGGTCTTTAATGAGCCGAATGATGGCTTGGTCGCAACCTGCAGTACTCATCTTGGCAAAGTGATCCGTGATGACTACCGGATGAACCATTTGGATGAGATCAACGGTCTGCTTGGTATTCACTCCCTGTTTGAAACCGATCCGGTAACGTTATATCGCCAGCATGCGAACCGTCTCAAACAAGCTGGATTGTAGGAGCTTGCCATGAAAAAAATCGCATGGAGTTTGGGAATTGTGGTGACCATAGGGGCACTCTGTGCGATTGTTTGGTCATCTTGGTATCCCTCTCAGCCTTTAGTGACCACGCCATCGCAGGCGGATATACAAGCAGATCAATCGAGTCCGCGCGATCTCTTGGAATATTTTCTCTCAGGCTTGGGTGAAACGTCTTTACCCGTGATTCAGCAGCAAGTGCAGCGTTATGAGCAGGAAAGCCAAGGCTTGCTCATTGATAGCAGTCTGTTTGCACAATATGTGCAGTATAAAGCGGCGTTATCTGAGCTGACGCTGCCGCAAGCCAGCGGGGGGCTCTCGACCCAAGAGTGGTGGCAATTGCACCAAAGCTTGTTAGATCTGCAAGCTCGTTATTTTTCTGCTGAGCAGCAAGCGCTGTTTGCGGAGGAGAATCGGCTGCGCGAATTGGCGATCGAAAAGCGCCGAATTTATGAGCAGTATGGGCAAAGTGAAGAGGCGCAGCGAGCTTGGCAAGCGCTGTTGCTCGACCAGCCCGATTTTATTCAGCGCAGTGAGGCGACAGCGCAGCTATTGCCGCAGTTAACTCAAGCGGGGCAGGGGGATGCGCAGCAACGCTATTTGGCTCGCGTTGCCTTGGTGGGTGAGCAAGGGGCGCAGCGTTTAGCGGAGCTCGATGATTCCCGTGCGACGTTTGAACAGCAGTTTCAGGACTATTATCAAGCGCGGGCCGCTATATTAGTTCGCAACGAGCTCTCGGCCAGTGAGCAGCAAACCCAAATTCAGCAGTTACGAGAGCAGCACTTTGCGCCTGAGCAGTGGCGGCGTATTGATGCGTTAGAGCGGCTGAAAGATAACGGAGAATAAGGCTTTTTGCATTGGCATGAGCCTTAAAAAAAGGGGCACCCGAAGGTGCCCAAATCCATGGAAGGAGAAGGAAGAATTACAGTTTGACTTTGATGGTGGTGGTGGTGACTGCGCCGCGGTCATCCATCACTTTGAGCTGCACATCATGGTGCCCATAGCTTGGGAAAATCGCAGTAAACATACGACCCCGCTTAATTTTACCATTCGGCAGTGTCCATTCGGTGTCGACAATGCGGCCATCACTGTCGGTGCTGGTTGACCACATGGTGACCCAGCGACCTAAATGGATATAGTTGGCACTGGCTTGTGGTAACGCATTCGGTGTGTCCACTTTAATGATTTGCTGATGAGTATCGCTATCGCCTTTGTCATCCGTCACCGTTAAAGTGACAGAGTAACTGCCTGCTTTGGTATAAGACCAAGTTGGAGTGGCTTCGGTACTGGTTTGACCGTTACCAAAATCCCACAAATAGCTGACGATATTGCCATCACTATCACTACTGGTGTTTTGTGATGTTACAGAGAGCCCTTCGACTTTCAGTTCAAAGCGAGCCACAGGCGCGATATTTTCCGTGGTGACTTTCGACAAGCGAACAACACCGTACTCATTCTCTTTACTTTGTGAGAGCAGGTCGATCTTCAAACCAAATGGCATCACTTTGCGGCCAGAATCTGGAGCTTGAGGCGAGCTGTAATCTTGATCGTCCGAGAACGAAGCATTCGCGGTTAAGTTCATATCTTCCAGCGTGTTGCCATCAGCCGTGACCAGTTTGAGCGGCGCTTGATCAAACAGTGAGAAGGTTGCATCACGCACTTGGAAACGCGTTTGTGCCACTTCCCCTGTTTTTGACCAGACTAAGGCATTTTGGTCGGCATCGACCACGCCTAGCCAGCCTTCACCCGGATGTTTGCCAACCCAGTTATCCGCGTAAGATTCGTCCACATACCACACCAGCAAGCCCGGCTCGAATGACATCAGTTGCCCGAAGCGTTTCAAATTGGCTAAGCCTTGGTCAACGTCATTGTGGCTGCGCCATTGCAGCAAGTAATAGTGATTGGCTTCGTGGAAGCCACCGTTTTTGGTGAAACCTTGGAACGCAAAGCTGGATGTGCCTTCTGCGTTATCGATCAAGCTCTGATTGCCATCCACCTCAAGGCGTAAGTCATCGACATACAGACCTTCCATGGCCAGACCGCCATCCGTCAAGTAATCAAATGCCAGTTCAACGGTTTGGCCTGCCCAAGCAGAGAGATCAAATTGCGCATCTACCCAGCCATCAGATTGGCCTGAGATGGCTGGTACTAAACCTGATTTAAACGGATCATCCATCGTCGTGATATTACCGGCAATCGGTTTGCCGTTAATCAGCACACGCGCGTAGTCGTAATCTTTTTCAATCTGGAACCACGCTTTAAAGCGCAACGTGGCTTGGCTGCCTGCTGGGATCGTCAATGGACGGCTCATGCGGTTTTTCAGATCATCGCCACGGTTCGAGTAGAAGGAGAACTCACCTTCTGCAGGTTTAATGCCTTCAACCCGTTTCATCGGCAGAGTCACTTTCACCATGTTCGGGCGTGAGTTATCTGTGGTTTGGAATAGCGTAACCACGCGCGGTTTGGCTTCTAACTCATTAATTGAAAGCTGCTCATGGTTAATCCAGCGTCCGCCAAGCGAGTTTTGTAAGAACTGCTTAGCCCATGAACTGAAAGCGGTGGGCTGTGTACCGCCAATTTTGCCCGCCCAGCTGCCAGATGACATGATTGACCAATAAGAGACAGGCTCTCCCGTACCTGTGTACTGGGTGTCATATTCATCGGGCAGACCTAAATCGTGACCATATTCGTGGGCACACACGCCGGCAGCCGCATCAATCGGTTGAATGGTGTAATCAAAGGCAGCGAATTGGCCATTGAAGCGTCCAGGAACGTTGCTTTTCGTGCCTTCAAGAACATGGTACCGGCCGAGGTTAAAACGGTGTGACCAAATCGCATCCGCGCCCAACACACCACCACCCGCTTCTTCACCCACAGAGGCATGGAAAATCATCAAGTGATCTATCACGCCATCTGGCTCACGGAAATTACCGTTACCGTTGTAGTCATAGCGATCTTCGATATCGTAATCGGCAAGGTTAATGTTTGGATCGCGCGCAAGTTGATCCAGTGCTTCGCGAACCAGCTCCCGAGCATTCATATCATTATTGGTACCGGGAGAGTTGCCACCGTAATAAGCCGCATTCTTTGAGGCACGATACCATCCTGCTGCTTGGCCGGAGACACTGTAGCTGTTGCCAGATTCACTCTCGTAATATTGACGCATTGAGATAAAGTTTTCACCGTTTGGACCAGTATAGCCTTTGTCCGAGAACAGCAAATCTTGGTAGTGAGAAGGCTCATAACGATCGTAGAGCATCTCAGTATGCTCTTTCGTCAGGCGGTTATCATCCCAAGGGAGATCCGGGAAATCGATCAATAGCGCGAGCACTTTGTCCGTACGCTTTTGACCAACATCTAAAGCAAAAACACGCGCCTTGTGCGGGCCTTTTTGCTTATCGATCACTTTAAGAATTTTCGCACGCTGCTCGAGCGCTTTCTTACCAAATTGCGCATCACCTTTGAATCCGGAGCGAATTTTCTCCTCCAGATAACGTTCTAGCGCAATACGTTTATCAACGTCAGAGGCATCGGCAGGAATTTGTCCGGTGCGGACTAACATTTCAATTAATTTATCCTCATTCACCACGCCTAAATCAATGGGTGTTTGAGCGTATAATCCACTGCTGAAAAAACTGGCTACGGCGGCAGCTAATAGCGTTTTTTTGATCGTTTTCATTTTATTTCCTTAATATTTCCTTATTTAAGGTGTGAAAAGGCCAGCCGAAAATAACAATCTTCGGTTAACCAGATTGGGTGATGGCTATGGCGACTCTGGATTAATACAGCGTGGCTTTAATTCAGGGTTTTCACCTGAAGAAGAGGATTCGCTATCAGCTTTGATATCGTTATTTTTATTATTAAACCTTTGCTGTAAGTAGAGGGATAATGCTTTTTGTTGCTGCTCATAAGAAAGCCCTTCGCAGATAATGCCTTGTTCAATCAAGGCATTAATTAGCTTTTCATCATTAGGCTGAGCATTGGAAAATAATAAGCTGGAATAGCAGATTACCCATAATCCAAATAGGGTGCGCATAGTACATATCCATATGTAAAGTATTTGTAACAATTTATGGTTGGCGATAATTCATAGCAAGCCTGAATTATTCATTGTTTGGCATAGCATCACATTTGCAACACATTCAGTAAACAAATCATCAATCGAATAAATGACTAATAAGACAATTAACTATGCACAATAACGACATGGATAAATGATATCTATGTCGATATAAAATATCGTAATTGTTAGTTATGTCTGGTAAATAAAGCAATTAAAGCACAATAAATAATCAGTAAAATTAAACATGCTATCAATATATGCGAAATCCCATCACTCGATTGACGATAAAATAAAGGGAAATAATTTGATCTTGCTTCATCGATTTTGTTTCGATTTGACGCTGTCGTGGTGTGAGCGGTTTTGGTGCACTCTATCCCCTTCCTACTTGAAGCTGCAGCGGTGTTGATCGGTCACAAAGAGAGGATAGGGCGACGAATCGAGAGCGGATTGAAGCCTTATACTGCAAGCGTTGGCTAGAATTCAGTTATATTTTTCACCCCGTATTGCACCCTGTAACTAAACATGCTTTATTGAAATCAGAAATACTTTTTTACAGGACGTGGTTATGTGTCGCTGGCTGGCTTATCAAGGGAGCCCCATCTATTTAGAGCAGTTGGTTTATCAACCAGAGCATTCGTTAGTTCACCAAAGTCTGGAAGCGCGTAAAGCGGTAACTCGGGTCAACGCGGATGGGTTTGGCCTAGGTTGGTACACAGAGCGCAGCACGCCGGGACGCTTCCACGAAGTGTTACCGGCTTGGGGAGATGAGAATCTACGCTCATTGGCTCACCATATTCGCTCACATCGCTTTATGGCTCACGTTCGTTCATCGACGGGCACGCAAGTATCGCGTTCAAACTGTCATCCCTTCATGTATAACCACTGGATGTTTCTGCATAACGGCCAAATTGGTGACTATTGCGCAGTGAAATATGAGCTGGAGCGCTCACTGCCTGAGCATTTATACATTCGGCGCATCGGTACGACGGACAGCGAATTGATTTTCCTGTTGATGCTCAAAAATGGTTTAGAGCGAGATCCGGTGGCATCCATTCGTCAAACCATTGCGGAAATAGAAGCCTTGATGGTCGTAAAAAGCGTCGTGTTACCGTTTAAAGCCTCTATTTGTCTCTCTGATGGTCAACAGTTTTGGCTGGTTCGTTACAGTACCGATGGTCAACCGCCGACGGTTTACCGCAAACCTTGGCAAGATGGAATCATCTTAGCTTCCGAGCCCTTGGATGCTTGTCCTAATTGGTTATTGGTAGAGCCGCAAACCATTACGCATGTGCTTGGAGCAGAGTGTCAGTCATACCTTATTTAAGCTATCCCCTTCCTACTTGAAGCTGCAGCGGTGTTGGCTACGTTCGTTCTCCCCAATCACATAGTCTCTCTATGCTCATGGGGATTATGAGAGCCATCCTTGGCTCTCACCAAAGGCCAGCCGATGGCTGTGCAAATTTGTTCCAGACAAATTTGTCACTCTCTTGCCGCCTACCTGCAACTTCAAGTGGTTTGGGTATAAATCAAATTCATTAAATGAATCTTGTAGACCCTTGCTATTGATAAGAATTGGCGAGGGTTTGCGCATTTCTAAATTGTTCAACGATATCTTCCCTCACACAGTTGCATTGCCAAGTTGGTTTTGATTATAGTACGCACTCTCTTAATGAGAATAAGTATCAAAATGATTCCACTTGCTTATCTCAACCACTTTCGGAAGGAACATATGAAATCTCGTATTCATTGGGCTGCATTAGGATTATTGGCTGCGTTTGCTGCACAAGCAGAGACAGTAACGATTGAACATCGCTTGGGTAAAACCACCCTTGAGCAGAAACCGCAACGTGTAGTGGTTATTGGTGTGGGCGCTCTGGACGCTATCGACAGTTTCGGTATTGAGCCAGTTGCCGTTTCCAAATTTGATGGTACTCCTGACTATCTTGCCAAATACAAGAGTGATAAGTATCCAAGTGCAGGTTCGTTGTTTGAGCCAGATTTTGAAACGATTTATACCCAAAAACCGGATCTGATTGTGATTGGGCCGCGTGCATCGAAAAGCTACGACGAGCTATCAAAAATTGCACCGACAATCGTTTTTGCTGCTGAAGCTGACCAAGGTTATTGGGAAAGCACTCAACAGCAGTGGCGTAACCTAGGCAAAGTGTTTGCGATTGAACCTGCGGTCGAGGCCAAAATTGAGCAAGTTGACGCGCAATTTAAATCCATCATGCAATACAACCAACAACATAAAAGTGATGCGATGTTGGTCATGAGCTCTGGCGGCAACCTGACGACTTTTGGTGCCAATTCACGCTTCTCTTCGGTGTACAAAGATTTTGGATTTAGTGAAACCGTGCCAGTGAGCAAAGAGAGCAGCCATGGTGATCTGATCTCATTTGAGTACATCCGTGAACACAATCCGAAAACCTTGCTGGTGGTTGACCGAGATAAAGTGGTGACTAAAGGTGAAACCAATATTCGTCAAACCTTTGAAAATGATCTGGTTAAAGCCACCACAGCTTACAAAAACGGCCATATTGCTTATCTCGATGTGAATGCTTGGTACATCGCTATCTCTGGCGTGAAAGCGACAGAGCAGATGGTTGCCGACATGAAAGCGTCAGTTGGTATGCAGTAAATAAGCACGGAGGAGGGGAAACTCTCCTCTTGCTGACAGGCTGAGGTTTACTTTGAAAAAGTTATTGCTTGTTTTAGTTGTTATTAGTTTTTGTTCCCTGTTTGTTGGCGTGGGCAATTTATCCCTCGCAGCCTTGTTTCAAGGTGATGAGTCAGCTTGGCAGTTACTGCTGACTAGCCGAGTCCCCCGATTATTAGCGATTTTGCTCTCCGGTGCGGGTTTAAGCATCGCGGGTCTTATCATGCAGCAAGTGAGTCAAAACCGATTTGCCTCACCGTCGACTTCCGGCACGATTGAGTGTGCCATGCTCGGTTACGTGCTTAGCCTAGTTCTGTTTGGCCATGGTCAAAACCTCTGGTTGATTTTCGGCGTCTCCATGTTGGGTACGCTGGTCTTTGTGTTTTTCATTCAGCGTATTCAGTTTAAAAACGTCATTTTCGTGCCGCTGATCGGCATCATTTTTGGCAATGTGATTGACTCTTTGGCGACCTTTATTGCCTACAAATATGATGCTATCCAAAATCTTTCTGGTTGGGCCATTGCCAATTTTGCCAACCTGCTTAAAGGGGATTTTGAACTGCTCTATATCGCAATCCCGGTGGCTATTTTCAGCTATTTGTATGCCGCACGCATTTCTGCCGTGGGTATGGGAAAAGATTTTGCGACCAATCTGGGTTTGAATTATCAACAGGTCATGATCATCGGTGTGGCCTTAGTCTCCATCATGTCGGCGACCGTGGTCATGATTGTCGGTCAACTGCCTTTCTTGGGTTTGATTGTGCCTAATCTAGTCAGCCTCTATTACGGCGATAATTTGCGTAAAAATATTCCGCGCACTGCCATTTTCGGGGCGATGTTCGTGTTGTTATGTGATTTAGTGGGGCGCGTCATCATCTTTCCGTATGAAGTCCCCATCTCTATGATCATCAGTATTTTAGGTGGTTCGGTGTTTATTGCCTTGATTTTGCGAGGGCAGCGTCATGCAGGATAGAACGAAATTACTGCTGCTGATCGCGATTTCTCTGCTGTTTGCGGCGCTGTTTATTGGCGTCGGGCTCAATGCGGACAACTACCAGTATTTTTTATCGCGTCGCGTGCCGAAAGTGTTGGCTATGGTCTTTGCTGGCATTGCGATTGCGCAGTCGTCGTTGGCGTTTCAAACCATCACCCATAACCGTATTTTAACGCCGAGTATCATGGGGTTTGATGCTTTATACATGTTCACCCAAGTGTTGGTCGTGGTGCTGTTTGGGGGCATGAGCAGTATTGCGATGAACGTGTACTGGAATTTTTCACTGTCGGTGGCGGCGATGCTCAGCTTCTCGACGCTGCTGTTTACTTTTTATTTCCGAAGTGGGCATCGCAACTTGATTGTGCTGTTACTGCTTGGGGTGATTTTAGGCCAGCTTTTTTCCAGCATCGCCTCTTTCTTTGTGATGTTGATGGACCCGAACGATTTTGCTTCGGTACAGGCCAACATGTTCGCCAGCTTTAATAACGTCAACACTAAGTTGGTGTATGTGGTGTCGCCTCTGCTGCTATTGGCTTGCGTGCTGCTGTTCCGTCAGCATCGTGTGCTCGATGTGTTTTGGTTAGATAAAGATAACGCGGTGAGTTTAGGTGTTGATGTGCACAAAGTGACGCGTAATGTTTTGCTGATCAGCGCGCTGCTGATTTCGATTTCCACCGCTCTGGTCGGGCCCATTCTATTTTTTGGGCTGCTGGTGACAAACCTGACTCGCGAATGGTTCCGCTCTTATCGTCACTCCACCTTGCTGCTTGCCACGTCGGCGATGTCGGTGTGCGCCTTATTGTCAGGCCAGTGGATCATCGAAAAAGTGTTTCATTTCGGGACCACCTTGAGTGTGGTGATCAATTTTATCGGCGGGATCTATTTCCTCTCGCTGTTACTTCGCAATAAAGTGGTTTAGCAATGATTCAACTGGAAAAGCTCACCAAACATTTTGGTACCAAGCGCGTGGTACATGACGCCAGTGCTCAGTTTGATAAAGGGCAGGTGACGGCGATTATCGGCCCCAATGGCGCAGGCAAAAGTACGCTGCTTTCAATGGCGAGCCGTTTGGTCAATCGGGATGCCGGTAAAGTCTGGATTGAGCAGCGTGAGTTGGTGGAGTGGAACACCAAGGCGCTGGCCCAAAAGCTAGCGGTGTTGCGTCAATCGAATGTGCTCAATATGCGTTTTACGGTGCGAGAGTTGACGGCTTTTGGCCGTTTTCCTTACAGCCAAGGAAAATTGACCACACAAGATGAGCAGATCATCAACCAAGCGATCGAGTATCTCGATCTCGAAACCATTCAGTATCAGTATCTGGATGAACTGAGTGGTGGTCAGCGTCAACTCGCGTTTATCGCCATGGTCATGGCGCAAGATACCGATTACGTCTTCCTCGACGAGCCGTTAAACAATCTGGATATCAAGCATTCGCTGCAAATCATGTCTACGCTGCGCCGTTTAGCCCATGAGCTGAATAAGGCGGTGGTGGTGGTGATCCACGACATCAACTTTGCTTCCTGCTACGCCGATAAAATCGTCGCATTGAAAAAAGGCGAAGTCGTAGCCACAGGCTCGGTGCGTGATGTGATCCAATCTGAAGTGTTGAGCGCCATTTACGATACCCCATTTAATGTGATTGAGATGCAGGGGCAGCGCTTATGTCTCTATACTCTTCCGACGTGAGGCAGCAGTACAAGTAGGGGATAAGCTTGGCCAGAATCATGGCAATTAACCCGCCTGTTTTAATTCCACAAAAGCCTGCGGAGAGATACCAAAGGCTTTTTTAAACGCTGCGGTAAAGTTGGAAGGGTGCAGGTAGCCTGCTTCATACGCGGCCTCTGTGATGGTGACCAAACCTCGCTCTAATTGCTGACGCGCCAGTTGTAACCGTCGGTGCCGGATGTAGTGTGCAATCGTCATATTCAGGCGAGTTTTAAATTTGCGTTGTAAGTTGGAAACGCTCATCGCATGGCGTTCTGCCAGTTGCTCTAAGCAAATCTCTTCATGCAAATGCTGATCGATATAGTGCAGCAACTGATTAATCCATTGCTCAGATTGTCCCTCTTGGTGCTGAGATAACGAGGTGGCGTGTTCAGGGCATTGCAACACGGCGTCATGCACCAAGCGCCAAACCGTGGCTTCCCGAGCAATATGCGCACTGATGGTGTGGATCACACGACGGTTGAGCAGAGACTCAACGGCTTGCCAACTTTCCTCGTTCAGTGAAAGTGGAACCAGTGCTTTGTCTTGTTGCAGAAAATGTTGCAATGGGCAGGAGTGTTGCGCGAATTTTTGCAATGTATCGGGCGATAAAACGATGTTGAGTTTGCGTACTGTCATCCCTTGATGCAGACGGCGATGGAAGATGCACGGCTGCTGCAAATTGACCATCAAAGCTTGTGGATGCTGATTGGCACACAATTCAAGTTTGAGATCATCATAGGCAAAGCGTAAGGTGCCTTCCAGCAAGAGAATGATGACAAGGGCTGGCGCGCTGGTGGTCATCACATCGCAATCGGCCAATTCAAGGCTAGACCCTCCATGCAAGGTAAACCCGTTTGGACTGACGTATTCCACAAAGTGGCCTTGTGCCATCACGGGTTGATTCAAATTTTGCGCAACAATTTGCTCATCTCGTTCCTTGACCACATGACGTGACAAGGTGACCGTTTGGCGTGCGCCGTTTTTGGTTAATACCTTATGTTGATTTTGCGTGTTTTCCATAACTGATGTGCGATTTTGCATAATCAATTCAACTTCTCTATTGGTTGAGCTCAATTTAACATATATGCGAATCGTTATCATTTGTATTTTTGAGGAATTGAGTCAGTATGGATATTTGCAAGAAGTCTGCGTTATGGCTTGCGATCACTGCCGCGATGTCGGCCAACGCGGTTGCTGAGCAGAAAGCGACACCGGAGCAGGAAAATGTGGTGATCTGGGGTACGAAAGTATCGAGCAGCTCGGAATCTCTCACCACGGACGATCTATCACTCAAACAAGCCGATCACATGTCGGACTTGCTGCGTGATATTCCCGGGGTTGATGTAGGCGGAACGCACTCGGTTAACCAACGAATTAACATTCGCGGATTGGGTGAAACCAACCTGGATATTCGTTTGGATGGCGCTTCACAGCACGCCAATATGTTCCATCACATTGGTAACTTAACGCTTAACCCAGACATTTTGAAATCAGCCGATGTGCAGGTGGGTAACAACTCGGTGACCCAAAGTGGCCTCGGTGGTTCGGTTTATTTTGAAACCAAGAATGCGAAAGATCTGCTGGTGGGTGGTGAGCAGTTTGGTGCCCGTATCTTCGGCGGTTATGCCTCAAACGATAACCAGCAAGGTTCACTCACGGTTTACGGTCAATTGAGCGAAACGGTTGACGCCATGGTTTATGGTCAAGGTATCTCACGCGATAACTTTGAAGATGGTGCCGGTAAAGAAACTTTTGGCGTGAAAGGGGATACCTATAACGTTCTTGCAAAAGTCGGCTTTGAACCAGCTGTTGGTCATCGATTCCAAGTTTCCTATGATGTCTATCGTGATCAAGGGGACTATAGCCCACGCCCTGATATGGCAGGAAGCGCCAACGAAGGTTTGACCAAAAACCGTTTGATTCCGACGCATTATGATCGCGATACCATCACTGGCTCTTATGAACTCAAGCAAGATAAGCATCGCGGCAAAGTCACCCTCTACAGTAGCCAAACCGAAATTGATCGTGATGAAAGTGTGATGGCAGGCGCTTGGCCGGGTAACCGTGTCTCACGCAATACAGCGACAAACCGCAATGTTGGCATCAACGCGCTCTTCCAATCTGACTACGAACTGGCCGCGCACCGTAACCAAGTAAGCTATGGTATGGATTATGTCGATCAAACCAGCAAAGCGACCTACGGTAGCACGCCATTTATGGAAGAATCTGCAGTTTCTACCGCTGTGTTTGCGGAGAACAAACTGTATGTAAATGACGTTTGGTCAGTGACCGCCGGTCTGCGTTTTGATGATTTCAAACGTAAAGCCATGACAGGCACGAAAGATTTTGATGAGGTGACTTGGTCACTGGGTACGGAATGGGATGTGACCAGTGATTGGACGCTGTTTGCCAACGCCCGCTCGCTATTCAAAGGCCCAGAGCTGCTGGAGACCTTTGTTCGTTACCAAGATCAAGCTCGCTTAGCGGATAACATCAAACCTGAAACGGGCTTAAACACCCAAGGTGGCGTGCGCTTTGATAAAACTTATGGCGAGCACTTTGTGGGTGCCAACTTCACCCTGTTTAAAACCCAGATTGATGACCATATTCGTACCAGTGATAGTTACCTGATCAGTAACGTAGGGGATATGGAAATCAAAGGTTTCGAACTGAGCACAACCTACGCTTACCAAGCCGCGAGCGCTAAGCTCTCTTACGCACATTCGGATGCGAACGATGTGACCAAGGGTGGCCCAATGCTCAATTCTGTTGGTGGCAGTGCCGATATGGGTGACAGCATCGCGCTCAGCTTGGGTTATCAAGCGGATTCGATTGATACCCTGTTTGGCTGGACTTCAATAGTGGTTCTGGATGAAGACAACGTAGTGGCTGGCACCGCCAAGAAAGAAGGCTATGACGTGCATAACCTGTATGCACAGTGGACGCCATATTCCGTCCCGAACCTAGTGCTGACGTTTGGCGTGGATAACGTGTTTGATGAGCTGTACACCTCTCATGCTTCACGTTTGGGAGTTGCTCGCGGCTTCACTTTGGATGACAGAGAGCCGGGACGCAGCTATAAGCTATCCGCCGCTTACCAATTCTAATCATTCTTACTCTATTTAAGCCCGCTTTGTGCGGGCTTTTGCACTGGAGATTTTGTTATGTCGTCTCAATTTCAAGCGTTGTACCAATCCCAAGCCACGTTGCACTCTGAGCATGTGGTCAAATATTTAGTCACCTTATGTCGCCATTTTGCCCGCAAAGTCCCTGCGACTTGGGATGAAACACAAGGGCAAATCGAGTTTCCTGTGGGAGTGACCACCTTAACCGTGTGTGAGAGAAACCAAACGCTGACGTTTGTTTGTCAGGGGGACAGCGAGCAAAATGTGGCCGCACAACGCGCGGTGATCGATTCGCATATCGATATGTTTTCACGCCGAGAATCCATTGCACTGGAATGGCAAACGACACTGCTTGCATAGTGGCTCTGCATCATCTTGCCTCTCGGCATTCATCCTATACTGCATCAGCGTTCGTCATCTTCGGCGAACGCTGTTTTCTTTGATGAAAAATTGAAATATTTCTCGGCTAAAAAGAAATCTCTTCTTGCTTAAGATCAACAAAAAAACGTTTCTATCGCACAAAAAACTAAAACAAAGTTGAAAGATTCAAAAATTATTGAATAATGCTATCTCTATAATGACGAAGCGAAAACGCTTCCCCTTAACGTCTGAAACAGGATACAGCCCCGATGTCGAACTCGTATGTGTTGGTCATAAACTCTGGTAGCTCATCATTGAAATTTGCAGTGATTGATTCCCAAACGGGGGACGCTCTGATCTCAGGCCTCGGCGAGTGCTTCGGCATGCCTGAAGCTGTGATCAGTTGGAAATATCAGGGTGAGAAAACGGAAGAGGCGATTACCGCCGCCGATCATCATCACCAACATGCGATCAACCGCATTGTGGGCTTAATGGAAAGCTTGGGCTTCGCTCAAGACTTAGTAGCGGTAGGACACCGTATTGTGCACGGCGGTGAGAAATTCACCTCGACCGTTCGTATTGATGAAGAAGTACTGGCAGAAATCGAAAGCTTGTCCGATCTTGCTCCGCTCCACAACCCGGCCGGTGCGAAAGGTATCCAAGCGGCGATGGCGGCTTTCCCAAGCTTGCCACAGTTCGCTGTGTTTGATACCGCCTTCCACCAGACGATGCCGAAAAAGGCATTCACTGGTGCTATCTCTCATGAACTGTACAAACAATACGGTATCCGCCGCTACGGTTTCCACGGCACCAGCCATTACTACGTTAGCCGTGAAGCGGCCAATATGCTCAACAAGCCGATTGAGCAAGCGAGCTTCATCTCGGTTCACTTGGGCAACGGCGCTTCAGTTTGTGCGATCAGCAACGGTCAATCGGTCGATACTTCCATGGGCTTCACCCCATTGGCAGGTCTGATGATGGGTACACGTTCTGGCGACTTAGATCCCGGCATCATCGAATTTTTGATGAAAAAAGGCTGGAGCCAAGAGAAAGTCTTTGAAACTCTGAACAAGAAATCCGGTTTCTTGGGGGTATCCGGCCTGACTTCAGATGCTCGCGGTATTTTGGAAGCGATGGAAAACGGTCACGAAGGGGCGAAACTGGCGTTTGAAGTGTTTACTTACCGTGTCGCCAAATACATCGGCTCTTACCTGATCCCGCTAGATCATCTGGATGCGATCATCTTCACCGGTGGTATTGGTGAAAACTCACTGCCGATTCGCCGCGAAATTCTCGGCAACCTAAAACTGCTTGGTTTCGTTGAAGACGAAAAAGGCAACGAAGCAGCGCGTTTTGGTAAAGCGGGCATTATCGCAAAATCTGAGCTGCTTAACGCCGTAGCCATCGTGATCCCAACCAACGAAGAATTCGTGATTGCCCAGCAGTCGGTTGAGATGCTGTAATTATT
>NZ_WPDC01000046.1:0-29130 GCF_035615595.1 Vibrio sp. R-1
ACTGGAGGTCGCGCAGGTCAAGGCGGTCGGTGTTGCGAGAGAAAGTGCGCAAGGGCAGGTGGCGACTAATACCGAAAGCATAATCCAAAACGCATCTTCAGGTCGTACCTGATGCCAGAAAAACCATGTGCCTGCAGCAATAACTAATATGATGGCAACAAAGTAACGCGCCACAATATCGGCAATTTCCGCAATTTTTGGCTTGGAGGATTGAGCATCATCTTGCAGTCTCACAATATTGGAAATAACTGAATCGGCTTTTGAAGCGGTGACACGCAGATCAAACGATTCATCACCATTCAGTGTTCCAGCAAACACGTGATCCCCTGTCGCTTTGACAACGGGTAAAGACTCACCCGTTAACATAGATTCATCAATATGAACTCGGTTATTAATGATTTCACCATCTGCTGGAATGTGTTCACCAGGCAAAACTCGTACACAGTCGCCGGGCTTGAGCGTTTTTACCGGTACTTGTTGACCGTCTAACGTTGTTGCAATCGCGGGAATGAGTTTCAACAGGTTACCACTTGCGGCAGCCGCCTTACGTCTCGCTCTCATCTCTAAAAAGCGGCCTACCAATAAGAAGAAGGTAAACATGGAGATCGATTCGAAGAACACTTCACCTTGTTCGGTAATGGTTGCGACTAAGCTTGCTATATAAGCAAAGATGAGTGCGAGAGAGACGGGGACATCCATGCCTAAAGTGCGACCACGAATACTGCGCCATGCATTTAAGTAAAATGGCAGAGCCGAGTAGAGTAAGACAGGAGTAGCAAAAATTAAGCTCACCCAGCGGAAATAGTTTTTAAACTCGGCATCCAGATCGCCAAACGCCTCGAGATAAAGTGCGACAGCCAGCATCATCACCTGCATGCTCGCCAATCCCGCGATACCAAGACGATACAAGTATGTTTTCATGGCATCGTGGTATTGCGCTTCATGCTTGTCAGCTTCAAAAGGCGCGGCTTTATAACCCAGTTTATGAATTTGAGCTAATACATGGCTTAGCTGGGTTTTGGTTCGGTCCCAACTGAGGAGCGCTCGATTGGTTGTTGTATTGACTCGAATAGAGACGACGCCCGGCTCGGTGTGTAGCTGTTTTTCAATTAACCACGCACAGGCGGCACATGAAACACCATCGAGTGACAATGTCACCTCAGAGTGGTCATCTTTGCTACGCACAAACTCGGCTTGGACATCACTATTGTCGTAGTGAATCAAAGCTTTCAATTGCTCGGGAACCAATTCCACCTTTTCCGCTGGTGCGGTGCGGAATTGGTAGTAAGAAACGAGGCCACTATCGACAATGGTTTGAGCAACCGTTTGGCAGCCGGGGCAGCACATGTCACGTTGTTCACCCAAAATATCAACGTGGAAATTTGTGCCGGCAGGTACATCCTCACCGCAGTGATAACACGTTTTGTCCATGATCTTAATTCATTAATGCCGTTGGAGAAGAGGGGAAGGTGACGCGACCTTGGACAAGCCATTGGCCATCATGCGGAGTCAGTTCGATAAACCAAGGGCCTTGCAGTTCATTCTCCAGATTTAAACGATAAATTCCTTTTGCATCTGCCGTTATCAGCTGAGAAAAATCGCGATCAGGTAGTGTGCGATGAGCAAACATGGCTTGAATAGCAGGGAAGTGAGCAAGTTGACCTTTGTCGAATTCAATGATGACCGTGCTACCTTCAGAGTGAACGGTAGCGTTCAATCCCAACTCTTTGGCGACATTGATTTTAGTAAGATCAATATTAATGCCTTTGCCTTTTTTATAGTAATCCTCAGTGACTAATGAAACGGAGTTATTTGCAAAAACAATAACGGTGACGACCGTCCAGATCACTACAGTGAGAGGTAGTATGATCAGGAACCAAGGCCAAAATTGTTTATACCAAGGCTTTACCATAAGAAAGTTCTCTACAACGAAAAGAGGCTAAAAAATATAAGAAAGACAGCCCCTTGAAAAGGGGCTGTTATTAGAATGTTACTTATTCTCTGAGTTGCTTAAACTCCATACGTAGGCTGCGACCAATTGCACTTTGTCTTCACCTAAAATGTCGTTCCATGCTGGCATTACCCCAGAGCGGCCATTCATCACCACATCTGTTACTTCTGCGCGTGAATCGCCAAATAACCAGTCATTATCCGTTAGGTTTGGTGCACCAAAGGCTGGGTTACCTTTACCGTCAGTACCATGACATGCAGAACAAACGGCGAAACGAGCTTTACCTGCTTCTGCTTCTTTAGCATTCACAGAACGACCCGACAGGCTTAAGGTATAACTAACGACTTCCTTCACACCTTGCTCGCCTAAAATGTCTTTCCATGCTGGCATTTGGCCAATACGGCCATGGCGAATGGTGGTCACAATCGCTTGTGGTTCACCACCATACAGCCATGCATCATCAGTCAAGTTAGGAAAGCCTTTTTGGCCGCGAGCATCTGAGCCGTGACATTGAGAGCAGTTCTGTAAAAACAGGCGTTGACCTACTTTTAAAGCATCACTATCGGCAGCGATATCTGGGATTTCGCGTAAGTTAGTGGTGCCGTCTTGATAAGCCAAACGTTTGAAAGCTTCACCGTAGTAAGCTTCAGCGTCGTCCAGTTCTTTTGAATACTGAACCAGTTGTTTGTTTTGCTGTGCGGCAGCAATCGAAGCACGTGATTCTTCAAGAGAACGTACGGTCTGGTCTGAACTTTGCCAGCCGAGAATGCCTTTAAAGCTGCCTAAACCTGGGTAAAGGGTTAAATAAATGGCTGCAAAAATGAAAGTACCAATAAATAGATAGGTCCACCATTTTGGCAACGGGTTGTTCAACTCGCGAATGCCATCGTACTCATGGCCCATGTCAACGCCTTCTTCAACACCCATTTTGTCTTTCAGACACCAAACGAGCAGAATAGCGCAACCGAGCAAAGTACCCACAGTAATCACGATGATCCAAAGACTCCAGAATGTAGTCATTACTTAGTCACTCCTTGTTTTTCGAGGTATTTTGCTCTTCATCGGCGAAGATGAGGTTTGCAGCTTCATCAAAACGCGCTTTACGCTTTTTGCCATAAGCCCACCAAACCACGCCTATAAAGCATACGAACAGCACTATGGTCCAAATACTGTGAATAGTACCGATATCCATAATTACCTCTGCTATTTCATTGCATGACCAAGAGATTGAAGATAAGCAATGATGGCATCCATCTCTGTTTTACCTTCTACATCTTTTGTCGCATTTGCGATTTGTTCATCTGTGTACGGAACACCAAACTTGTCACGGAACAAGGTCATCTTTTGTTGCGTGTATTTACCGTCCAGAGTGTTTTTTGCCAGCCATGGGAATGCAGGCATATTTGATTCAGGAACCAGTTCACGTGGGTTCAATAGGTGAACACGGTGCCATTCATCAGAATAACGACCACCCACGCGTGCTAAGTCAGGACCAGTACGTTTAGAGCCCCATAAAAATGGGTGTTCCCAAACACTTTCACCTGCCACAGAGTAATGGCCATAACGCTCGGTTTCAGAACGGAATGGGCGCACCATCTGGCTGTGACAAACGTTACAACCTTCACGGATGTAAATATCGCGACCTTCGAGTTGCAACGCGGTATAAGGTTTGAGGTTCTGTACTTCTTCCGTGGTCTGTTTTTGGAAAATCAATGGAGTAATCTCAACCAGAGCCCCCCAACTGATGGCAAAAACAATAAAAATAGCCAGTAAGCCGACATTACGCTCAAGTAGTTCATGGCGATTATTAGAATTAGAACTCATTGCTTAATTCTCCTTATGCCGGTTGCACAATAGCTTTTAGGCTATTTTTAGGTGCAGAAATGGTCTTATAGGCGTTGTAAGCCATCAGGAACATCCCAGACAAGAAGATGAAACCACCGATGAAACGCACGGTATAGAACGGATATGACGCTTGCACTGACTCGACAAAGCTGTATGTCAGTGTGCCGTCAGAGTTCACTGCACGCCACATCAAACCTTGCATTACGCCTGAGATCCACATTGCAACGATGTACAGAACTGTACCAATCGTGGCTAACCAGAAGTGAGCATTGATCAGACTGACAGAGTACATGCGCTCTTGTCCAAAAAGACGTGGAATCAGATGGTATACAGAACCAATCGACACCATAGCTACCCAACCAAGCGCACCAGAGTGAACGTGACCAATCGTCCAGTCGGTGTAGTGGGATAGAGCATTGACGGTCTTGATTGACATCATCGGGCCTTCAAACGTAGACATGCCGTAGAAAGACAGAGAAACGATCAAGAAACGAAGAATCGGATCATAGCGCAGCTTATGCCATGCACCAGAAAGAGTCATGATACCGTTGATCATCCCACCCCAAGAGGGTGCGAACAGCACGAGAGACATTACCATGCCCAAAGACTGAGTCCAGTCAGGTAGTGCGGTGTAATGCAAATGGTGCGGACCAGCCCAAATATAGAGAGAAATCAGAGCCCAAAAGTGAACGATAGACAGACGGTAAGAGTAGACTGGGCGTTCAGCTTGTTTAGGAACAAAGTAGTACATCATGCCTAGGAAGCCAGCCGTGAGCAGGAAACCTACAGCGTTGTGACCATACCACCATTGCACCATGGCATCGACGGCACCAGCGTAGATAGAGTAAGACTTACCCATCGAAACGGGGAGCGCCATACTGTTTACAATGTGCAATACCGCAACGGTAATAATAAAGGCACCGAAGAACCAGTTAGCCACGTAAATATGAGATGTTTTACGTTTTACTAGGGTTCCAAAGAACACAACCGCATAAGCGACCCAAACCGCTGCGATGGCGATGTCGATTGGCCATTCCAGTTCTGCGTACTCTTTACCTGAGGTGTAACCCAAAGGTAAGGTGATTGCAGCGGAAACGATAATCGCTTGCCATCCCCAAAAGGTAAAGGGAACTAACGGTCCACCGAACAGACGAGTTTGGCAAGTACGCTGCACAACATAATATGATGTTGCAAACAGGGCACTTGTACCAAACGCAAAAATTACCGCATTAGTATGCAGAGGACGTAAGCGACTGTACGTCAACCACGGCGTATCAAAGTTTAGCTGTGGCCAAACTAATTGAGCGGCAATCAAAACCCCTACAGCCATACCGACGATACCCCAGAGAATTGTTACCAGGGTAAATTGGCGGACCACGGTATAGTTGTAGTTTTGTTCAAGCTGCTTTTCTTGGCTCATTTGCATGCTTCCAATGTTTAATTAACTACACTTTTACTTCCAACACGACTTTCGTCGTAACACCACCCAAATCCACAACAAAAACAATGACATCTAAGCTATTAATTCTTGTTGCTGACTTTATGAAAAAGTGGCATTTTCAACGTCTAACTATACTTCAATTAACAATTCAATGACAGTGTAGTAACCTTACACTCCATCAGGTTTTGGCCTTTTATTTCAAAAATTTGAAGTTTGTTACACGAGGAACCCGCGTTCATGGCAGCCGAAAAACTCACAAAAGCCCGACTTGCTCAAATCCTAATCACCTTGCTGGTGTTGATTAGTGCTTTTCTATGGCGAACCTTCTCACATGAAAGTGGTACGCTCATAACTTGTGGAATGGAAAAACCTTGTCAATTTGATATAGAGGGGAAGCGGGTGACTGTCTATCAACTCGGGTCACGAGACGTTCCCAAGTACTCCATTTCGCCATGGGATGAGCAATGGTCAATCGAAATAAATGGTTTGACGGAATTCCAGTCTGGAGTGCTATTAGTGTCCCCAACAACGCAAGACAATATCGAGCTTAAAATTAACCATGGCATCACACTAAAACTGCGTTACCTACCGTAGAATCATCACTCAACGCCTAAACCATAGATTGGCGCTATTTAAACACTCCGATATATCAGGTATAAATAGTGTCATCTCACGTATACAAAACTCGTTCAATGCGGCTAAAAACAACCGTTTCTACTCAAGTTGATGTCTATTCTTGTATCCATGAACTACAACAGTCTATGGATAGCAATGGTTTATCGAATTTAATCTGCTATTTCACTGAAGAATACGATGCTCAACTTTTATCCTCAATGTTAAAAGCGGCATTTCCCGGCATTCCAATTATCGGATGTTCTTCCTGTCGTGGTGTGATGACGCAAGATGGGTATTTTTCCAATCCGGCAGTGGGAATCATGGGGATTTATGATAGTCCTCAGGCTGCTTACGGCACGGCATTGATCTCTCTTTGCGATAATCGCCCCATCCCTGAGTTAATTGATCAAGCGATTGATAATGCACTAGAAAGTGCCGATAGAACGGGAGAGTTACCTAGTCTTGTGCTTTTGCATGCCACCCCCGGTATTGAAGAAGTTTTGATTGAAGGAATCGATAACAAGTTTGGCTCTCAAGTCCCCATTATTGGCGGGAGTGCTGCGGATAATTTCATCAGTCAAAATTGGTCTATCTTCACGCAGGAAGGCGCTACCGATAAAGGCATTGCATTGCAATTGATGTTTCCATCGCAGTCGGTTTTTGGTGGATTCAGCGCAGGATATTCTCCAACCGAATTTTCTGGTGTGATCACGAAAGCCAAAGGTCGAGTGATTGAGGAAATTGATAACGAATCGGCCAGTGGACTTTATAAAGAGTGGATTGGGGATCACTCGGGAATTCAAATCACGGAACAGTACCTTTTCGAACATGTGACTCGGTTTCCTTTAGGAAGAGTGGTGGGAAAGGAGGAGAGCTGTTCACCGCAATATAAGCTTACTCACCCCGTGAGAAGGACTGAAAATGGTGGGCTAGAAATGTTTGCGAATGTGGAAGTCGGAGAGCAAGTAAGCTTGATGACGGGATCGCAAAATCAGCTTATTGAACGTGTGACGCGCGTTATTCAGGAAGCGAGTTATAAAAGTTACCAAGATCGGGCGTTATTTGGTTCTTTAACTATATTCTGTGCCGGTTCCATGTTGAGGCTTGGTCAAGATATACATAAGGTTCAACAGAAAATAATGGAGCAGCTCAATGGTTGCGCTTTTATTTGTCCCTTCACTTTTGGAGAGCAAGGCCGTTTTATTAATGGTGAAAATGCGCACGGTAACTTAATGATTTCTTCTGTTGTATTTTATGAGGCATGAAAATGGATTCTGAATACACAGAGAAAGTAAATGAATTGACTCTTGAGTTACAAAGAAGCATTGAACGAGGAAAACAGCTTGCAGAAGAGAACAGGGTAATTCTCGCTGCTATCTCTGCATTCAGTGTTGCCACCAACAAAAATCATATCTTTGAAGAATTAAAAACATTATTGAATCGATATATTCAGTTTGATGATTTTATTGTTATTTCCAAAGATAAAAACGGTCACCAGTTTCGTACGGCGATTGCCTCAAACGCCTCATTTAATGATGTTATTTGGCCAAACGGAGTTAAATTTCAGCGTGTGCTGAATGGTGAGTGCATTCTGTTATTTGAACCTTGTAAGTTAGATGAGTTTGCCTGCTTAATGGGGTCGATTGAGAAGCCGGTTTATTCCGCTTTGATTACAGGGATTCAAGCTCAAATCAGCGATTCTGTTCTCATCTTATTAGGGCAGAATAAAGGTCAGTTTTCTCTTGAAGCAAAAGAGACGTTGTCACGTTTTAGGCCGCTGTTAGAAAGAGCAATCTCAGATATTGAACATAAAGAAGAGTTACAAAAACTCGTAGAAATAAGAACGCGTGAACTGCGTTTGGCGCAAAAACTGGCAGAGCAAGCTAACCAATCTAAGTCCAACTTCCTCGCGATGATGAGCCATGAGCTCAGAACCCCGTTGAATGCGGTGCTTGGGTTGATTGATATTTTACGTGGAGAGTCAACGAGTTACCAAGTTGAGCTGCTTGAGCAGATGGAAAACTCTGCCGAACTTCTTCTCATTATTATCAATGATATTTTAGATTTAAGCCGAATCGAGTCTGGGCACTTTTCGTTACACTGTCACTGGTTGGATCTAGAAAAGAAACTAGATCAATCTTTGGTTTATCACAGACAGATTGCGCAAGATAAAGGTGTGCATTTTTATGTTCAATCGAATAAGAATCCAACATTAGAGTACTACACCGATTCGGCAAGACTCACACAGATACTCTTTAATATTGTTGGTAACGCCATCAAGTTCACTAAACAAGGTCAAGTGGATGTAGTATTAGACTACACCAAGGATGGCGTCGTATTTCGAGTCAAAGATACAGGAATTGGGATTGAAAAGAATCGGGTAGAACAATTATTTACCCCCTTTATTCAAGCGGATAATTCAATTACAAGGAATTATGGTGGTACAGGGTTAGGCCTTGCGATTACCAAACATTTGGTTGAATTGATGGGAGGCACAATCCAAGTTGAAAGTGAGTTCGGTATAGGCACAACCTTTACTTTATATATTCCACTTCAATCTCGCTTGAAAAATATTAAACAGAGTGCGTCCTCATCCCAACAAATCGTAAATGTAAAAAATCATCACATTCTTGTTGTGGAAGACACAAAGACCAATCAAATGGTCATTCAATTACTACTGAATAAGTTGGGCTATGATGTCACGATTGCAGAAAATGGGCTGCAAGCGGTGGAGCTTTTAGAAAAAAATCATGTATTTGATCTGGTGCTAATGGATATTTCCATGCCGATTATGGATGGTATTGCTGCAACCAAAATACTCCGAGATAAACATATTGATATCCCCATTATCGCACTCACTGCTCACACCGCCGGGAGTGACAAACAAAACTGTATTGATGCGGGAATGAATGACATTGTACTAAAACCGATCCGCAGCAAAGACATCATGGAGGTTGTAAAGCGTTTCCTGAATCCATAGCTAGATTGGTAGATCACAGCCTGCATTAACCTGTGGATCTTCTACCGAATTCTCAACCTGCTATTCTCCCACTTGTTGCGTCCAAAGTTTGGCGTACAGCCCTTGCTGGGCAAGCAGTTCCTCATGTGTACCGCTTTCGGCGACTTGTCCTTTATCCAATACAAAGATGTTGTCAGCATGGCGGATGGTATTGAGGCGATGGGCAATACTGATCACAGTGCGACCACGACATATTTCATCCATATTGCTCATGATTGCCGCTTCAGAATTGTAGTCGAGAGCAGAGGTCGCTTCATCCAGCAGTAAGATTCTAGGATTGACCAGCAAGGCTCTCGCTAAGGCGATACGTTGCCTTTGACCTCCCGAAAGCGCTGCACCTTTTTCCCCAACCGGTTGGTTAAAACCGTGGGGAAGTCCTTCAATAAACGCTAACGCACCTGCCAATTGAGCGGCATGGCGGATTTCTTCATCGCTGGCCTGCGGTTTACATAAACGAATATTGTCCGCCACACTTCCGGAAAAAAGAATGCTCTCTTGTAGTACCACACTCATATTGCAGCGCAGAGACACGGGATCCGCAATCGCAAGATCCATTCCGTCCACCAGCACTTGACCATGTTGCGGAACGTACAAGCGTTGCAGCAGGCGAGTGAGTGTGCTCTTGCCTGAACCTGATGGTCCAGTAACGCCGATAAATTGCCCCGGTTTGATCTTGAGTGATAGATTGGCCAGTACCTCAGGGGCATCTTGGTGGTAACGAAAGCGAATGTTACTAAACTCAATGCCACCATCGAGTTCGGGCACGGACGCTAAGCCTTGTTTACTGTTTTCTCTCGGTTCATCGAGGATATCGCCAACCCGTCTCAGTGCGATAAGAGTGTGCTGAAAATCCTGCCAAATTTGTGCCAGTCGCAGGACTGGCTGAGTCACATGGCCTGCGAGCATATTGAAGGCCACTAACTGACCGGGAGTGATTTCACCTTTGAGTACCGCGCTCACGCCCCACCAAAGCAGCAGTGCCGCCGTCAGCTTCTGCACCAGAGCGATAGCTTGCCCAGCGATGAGCCCCGATTTTTGTGCATCAAAGCTACGGTTTAGCTGCTGGCTAAGAATGCGTTGCCACTGCTCGAGAAAGCGATGCTCCGTCGCGGTCGTTTTGATGGTTTCAATACCGGTAACGGCTTCGGTCAAAAACGTCGTGGCATTAGCGTCGGACTCGTATTCAGATTCCACTTTTTTGCGGATCAGCGGTCCTGCAATCAGCCACAACACAAAATAAATCACAAGCGAGCCAATCACTAACCAAGTCAGTGTACTGGCGTAATGGAACATGACAGCGAGAAAAACCGTCACAAAAATCAGATCAAGTAATAGCATCAAAGTCGAACCCGTCAGAAACTGACGGATTTGCGCCATTTCACGCACTCGCGCAATGATTTGCCCAGTTTGGCGCTGCTTGAAATAGGTTAATGGCAGACCGACTAAGTGCCGATAGAGTCGGCCTGACAGCTCGGCATTCACTTGGCTTGCAAGATGGCCAAATACGGTATTGCGTAAATAGCTGTATGCTGGCTCAGCTATCGCTAACGCTAACATCGCCAGCGCCAGCACATGCAAGCTTGATAGGCTTCGTCCCACGAGCACTTTATCGATAACATTTTCAAACAGCATCGGGCTAACCAGCGCAAATATCTGTAGCGCGATGGCGTAAAGAAACACATCTCGCAGTTGGCTTTTTTGATGAAGAATGGAAGGGGCGAACCAGCTTAAACCAAATTTGACCTCTTTGACGCTCAGAGACTCATCCGCAATCAGCATGACTTTGTAATGCGCGGTGGATTCAGCCGATGTGAACGAGAGTGTGTGCAGAGAGTCGGTTGCAGGATCGTAGGCCGTCCAACCGTTATTATCGGTTTGGATCATCACTTTCCAGCCACCCTGATATTCGATAAGAGCGGGGAGTGGCAGCGTATTGAACGCTTGAATACTGAGCTTTGTTATTTGGCTTTTCAGGCCAAGATAGTCGGCGGCCTCTCTCATTTCCATGTCAGTGAGATTTGTGTGGCTTACCCCTAGCGCGTGTTTCAGTTGCGAGCTGGTCGATTTTTTGTGAAATTGCTGACCTGCGTAGACCACAGCTTCGATACCCCAATTAGTTCTTGGAGACCCTTGTGGTAACGTTTGTTCAGCAAGCCTATGAGCGTCGGTTGTAAAACGGGTGTTCATTGCTATCTCTCCCTCAACGCTTCAGCTTGGTATTCCTGGATCGGGCTAAGCAGATAGTCAATCACACGTCGTTTATCGGTTTTGATTTCCGCGACGACCGACATGCCGGGAGTGAGTTCGACCGTTTGTCCATCAATCATAATATGGTTGGTTTTTAGCTGAATTTGAGCAGGGAACACCAGCCCTAACTGTTCATCTGTTGTTGAGTCTCGCGAGATACTGAGTAGCTCTGCGTCGATTGTGCCGTATCGTGTGTAGGGGAAGGCATCGACTTTGACCGTGACCGATTGGCCTGGATACACGAAGCCCACATCTTTATTGAGAATTTGCACTTCTGCCTGTTGCACACGGTTCTCAGGCACAATGATCATCAAGTTTTGTGCCGGTTGCAGTACTGCCCCAAGGGTATAGACACTCAACTGTTGCACAGTGCCGTCAACGGGCGAGCGGATGATTTCGAGTTGCTCACGCTCACGAACCTTAGAAAGTTCTTGATTTAAAGAAGCCAATTGCAATCTGGCCTGTCTGCGCTTTTCCAACCACTCTCGCTGCTTTTGCGCTTTGAAGCCCGCTAGCCGCTCTTCAAGGCTTTCATATTGTGATTTAAGCACTTCCAGCTCGGCTCGCTGTTGGGCGACTTGGCGCTGCGCTTCGAGCAGCTCTTTTTCTTGTTCAAGATACTCGACATGACCGATCACTTTGACTTGGTTGAGCTTTTTGCGGGCGGCAAGGCGCTGACTGATGTTTTCTGTGAGCTGCAACAACGCATGGATATCGCTTTGGCGCGCGGCTTGCGACGTGCGGTTCACCTTCATCTCGGCGGTGATGCTTGCCAGCGTTGAGTCGAATTCGTTTTTTTCGCTGAGATAGTTTTCATGGATCAAAGCTTGTTGTTCGGCTGGTAGAGCGGTAAACATTGGGTCATGAGTCAAGAGCTGGCCATTAAGTAAGGTGCGATAGCGGATCAACTCGTTCGTTTGAAACTCTGCTTGGCTGACCAAACGCGTAATATCTTGATTGACGCCCAAGGTATCAAGAGTCAGCAATGGGGCGCCTTTTTCAACTCGTTGACCATCTCTGACATGGATGCTTAACAGTCGGCTTTGCTCATAAGACTGGATCACTTGCGAACGCCCAGATACAACAAGGCGGCCAGTAGCGGTGGCCTGTACATCTAATTTCCCCCAATACGCCCAGAGCAAGGCTGCGAGCACACCTAAGCTGAGCGTAAGCGCAGTGACGCGAGCAAAAGGCGAGGGTGGACGCTGAGCCAAAGCAAGATGTGCGGGCAAAAACTCATAGTGATGTTCCGTGGGTTGGTGCGGTGACTTTTGACCAAAGAAACGCTTCATGATGGTGTTCATGCGGAGGCTTCCTCTTGTTTGAGCTCTTGCTGAAGCTGCCATAACTGTTTGTATTGTTTGCCGTAGGCGAGTAATTGTTGGTGTGAGCCTTGCTCAACAATCGTGCCTTGATGAAGCACTATGATGCGATCGCAATCACGCACCGTAGACAAGCGATGAGCAATCGTGATCACCGTACGGCCTCTGGCAATGCTGGCCATATTGGCTTGAATGACGGCTTGAGATTCGTCATCCAGCGCACTGGTTGCTTCATCCAAAATCAGCACTTTCGGATCTGATAAAAGGGTGCGTGCAATCGCGAGACGCTGCCGTTGACCACCTGAAAGCGATTGACCACCTTCCGCTAATACTGTGTCGTAACCCATGGGGAGTTTGAGGATGAAGTCATGTGCGCCCGAGAGTTTTGCGGCCTCAATGATCTCCTCTAAACTTGCCTCAGGCTTAGATTGGGCAATATTTTCACTCACGCTTTTGTGAAATAAAAAGTTCTCTTGCAATACCACACCCACTCGCTGTCTGAGTTGTTGAACATTGATGTGATTGAGTGGAATGCCGTCAATGGTAATACTGCCTTGCTCAGGGCTATAAAGTCGCAACAACAGGCGGGCGAGCGTGCTTTTGCCTGAGCCCGAGGTACCGACCACCCCCAATGTTTCACCTGCACGGATGTCTAGCGACAAATCATTAATGGTAGGAGGAATATCCGGTTGATAACGAAAGAGGATGTTTTTGAAACTGATAGCACCGCTTATAGTGACATTGTCACTCCCTGTGTGTTGTTCTACCGGCAGGTTAAGCATATCGCCGAGCTTCTCGATGGCGACCCGAGTTTGAATAAATTGTCCCCACAGCTCGACCATCCGCGCTAAGGGCTGCGCAATGTGGTTGGTCATCATGTTGAAAGCGATCAGTTGACCAATGGTCATTTCAAGTGAGAGCACTTCCGTCGCCCCCAACCATAAAATGGCGACGCTGGTGATTTTTTGCAGCAACTGCACTAAATGGTTAGAGCGGTTATTAAGCTGCTGGACGTCATAACCCGTTGTGACCATTTTTTCGGTTTGTTCATCCCAGCGTCGGATAAATCGCGGCTCAACCGCTAAACTTTTCAGCGTTTCACTACCGGCTACGGTTTCAGTGAGAAATGAGGTATTTACCGCAGCATGTGAAAACTGCTTTTCAATCGCCGCCTGCATTCTTGGTGTGAGCCACCAAGCGAGAAGGACATAACAGGGCACAGTAGCGATAAATAGCCCTGTGAGCGGAGCAGAAAGTAAGCTCATGACGTAAAGAAAGACGAACATAAACAGTAGCTCGACCGTTAAGGTAAACATAGAGCCAGTCAAAAACTCGCGAATTGTGTCGAGCTCGCGCACACGCGTGACAATCGCGCCGACTTGGCGTGATTTAAAAAACATGAGCGGCAGTCCAAACAGATGCTGCACCAGTTTAAGTCCAAGCTGTATGTCAATTCGGTTGGCGGTATGGGCATACTGATATTCGCGCAATCCGCGTAACACCACTTCGATCACCCCTGTAATCACTAGACCCAATACCAGTACATCTAACGTCGACCAAGCTTGGTGGACCAGCACTTTATCCATCACCACTTGAAAAAACAGAGGTGAGATCAGAGCCAGAATTTGCAGTACGAACGAAAATAAAAGAATTTCGCTCAGCACTCTTTTATGCTGGAGGAATTCAGGAATGAACCAAGTGATATCAAAGCGCGATTGTGCTTGCTGTATTACTAACGATTTTTTATTCCAAGCAGAATTAAGTTCGTGATAAGAGATAACTTCGGGAGTTTCTTTATTAGGTCTTTGTATTAAACATTTATCTTTATTAGTTTTTGCTAGAATAAATGGTAAGTCGTGCTGATCAAATAAAATTGCAGGTGTTTTTAGTGATTCGATGTTTTTAAATTGTGAAATTTTTGTGCGTATTTTAACTTTGTGTTCTTTCTGTATTTTATCCAGTTCTTCTTTGAGGTTTTCAGTGTCAGTTAAATGACTTTCGTCTTTTGTTTTTTCTCGATTACCGCTGATGATACTTAAATAAAAATGAATGCATATCAGCGTGAGTCTTTCATTGTTGGATATCATTAAATTATTTCGCCGATGTATTACAGCATTTTTGAAAGGGCGGAATCCTATCACCGCTTGTTAACATGTTCAATCCTCAATCACCGTCAGCGTTGTATGATAAATGTTGAAGTAGTTTATTTTGTAGTCAAATTTGATATAAATTAATGATATGAGTCACGTTAATGTGCAATTTGTCTGATGTTTGCATTCGTGTGAGATTGAGTGAATACTGCACTGTTGAATTAGAACATATACTCTAATTTAATGTGTTTAAGTCGGTTGATAGCCATGGTTTAACGATGTAATATCCCGCCTTTAAATAAATAATACAATAATAACCCTAGGTTTGATTTGTTATATTTTGCCCTTTGGGCTTGCTGGAGAAGATTGGTTCATAGAAACCATCTTTTCATATCTGTGTAAAATAAATGGGGAAATTTATGATGGAGAAGTTCGTTCAGACAGTCTCGAGTGTTAACTACAATAAAGGTGTGTTTTCTCTTTATTTCGTAGGTCAAGATCAAAAAAATATGGCGCACGGCGTTATGGCTGAAAGCGATAATGATCTTGAATTAAAGCAAGTTGTACATATGCCTGCATCCGGTTTTATGTACATGGTTTCTATGATCAAAAACATGTTAGAAGATCCTAGAATGGAAGCCGAATTTAATAAGCTTGTTGCTGCTGGATTTCTGCCAGCAGGTGATGCCACCGCAAATTCAGCAGAAGACGCCGCCGCGGAAGAGAAAACCGCAGCGAAGAAACGCCCTGCTCAGGTGAAAAAGTAACCGCGCATCGGTTGATACTGGGCACATGTCTATTACACATCAACCTGCAAATCTCACATTAGCGCAAATACAACAGATGATAGGTGGTGTGATGCTGCTCAGCCAGCATTCGCCGCTTCATCGTCGTTATGTGGTTGCAGAATGGCTGCAACGCATTCTGCCTGCGTTTGAGCTAAACCAGTTTTGCTATTACGAAGATGAGCATGGGCGTCCAATTGCCTTTTGTAATTGGGCGTTTGTCTCTGAGCAGATCCGAGATGAGCTGCTCTCTGGTGTGCGCGAAATATCTCCATCCGACTGGCGTTCGGGCCAGCAAATCTACATTCCAGAGATGATTGCTCCATTCGGGCATGGTCGCGAGGTCGTCAATGATCTTCGTCGTCGTGTATTTCTTCCGTGGCAGGGGCAGAAAGTCTGTACTGTCCGCGGCAAGGTGGATGCTCAAAATGACCGCTGTATCCGAAAGGTGCAGTGGTTTTCTATTTAATCCCTAAAAGAAGAGTTTGGCTTATGGGAAAACCATTTTGGAGAAGTGTTGAATACTTCTTCACAGGAAACTATTCCGCCGACGATGGAAACAACAACATTGTAGCCATTGGTTTTGGGGGACAAATTCATGCCTACGGCGGTGACGACCACGTCACTGTTGGATCGATTGGTGCAACGGTGTACACCGGTAGCGGCAACGATACGGTCGTGGGCGGCTCTGCCTATCTCAAAGTGGAAGATTCCACTGGCCACCTAACTGTAAAAGGCGCGGCTGGGTATGCAGACATTAATAAAAGTGGCGATGGCAATGTGTCATTCGCTGGTGCCGCCGGTGGTGTGTCGATTGACCATTTAGGTAATCATGGTGATATCAGTTACGGCGGTGCCGCGGCTTATAATGGCATTACCCGTAAAGGGTTGAGCGGCAATGTCACCTTTGCAGGCGCGGGGGGATACAATGCTCTCTGGCATGAAACCAACCAAGGGAACCTGTCTTTTACAGGAGCAGGCGCAGGTAATAAATTAGACCGTACTTGGTCTAACCGTTATCAAGGCTCGCATGGCGATGTGACCTTTGATGGTGCTGGTGCCGCGAACAGCATCAGTTCACGCGTTGAAACCGGTAACATCACCTTCCGTGGCGCAGGTGCGGATAACCATTTAGTCCGTAAAGGCAAAGTGGGCGATATTACTCTGCAAGGTGCTGGGGCTTCAAACCGCATTGAGCGGACACATCAGGCCGAAGATGTCTACACGCAAACCCGCGGCAATATTCGTTTTGAAGGTGTGGGTGGTTACAACAGTCTTTACTCTGATGTGGCTCATGGTGACATTCATTTCTCGGGTGGCGGTGCGTACAACACCATTATTCGTAAAGGTTCTGGAAATGACTTTGCGAAAGAAGGCATGACCAATGCTAAGGCTGATGAGATTGTATTAACTAAGGCCGTGATGAGTGGCTCATGGATAGGGCAAGATCATCATGTCACAGCGGTGAAATCGGCTAGCGAGCCTAATACATATCTTTTTGCTTTCGCAGACTCTACGTATACCAAAATTAACAAAGTACAGTTACGCAATGATCCTCAAACTGGAGAACTGAAATATTACTCTACGGCTTGGTATAAAGAGGGTAACCATCTAAGCAACTTAGCGAATCAAGACATTTCCGACAACGGTGGTTTCACAGCCGTTAATATCAATGGCGCCTACACGCTATCTGACCTCAAAGTTGAACATCAGCAATCCGTCACCGTTCATGCGGTTGAAAAAAGCCTGACTGAATATGAGTGGGTGACTTACGCCAATGGTGCGGTGATTGATGCGAAAGAGGTGTCATTGTCGGATGCCAAAATGGGCGGTCATGCGATTTATGCTGATGGCACTAAGGTGGATGTCAAAGCGGTAAAATCCAACCGCCAACCCAACACTTACATTTATGCCAAAGTGCTTGGGCCTTACACAAAAATTGTGGTGGTGGAACTGGCAAATGATCCCGAAACCGGGGCACTGAAATATCAAGCTCGCTCTTGGTATAAAGAAGGTGATCACACGGCCAATATAGCCAACCAAGATATTTCATCTGCAACTGGGTATAACCCAATGGGCAAAGGTGGCTACTCGCTCAGTGACTTGCACTACAGCGTAAACGCCGTTAGAAGTACCAGCGAAACCGTAGCGGATATCGAAGAATACACAGATCAAACGTTGTTTAAACCCGCAAACGATAGTGGTGAAAGCTCAGGTGATGTTCGTTTCAACGGTGCCGGTGGCGGTAACGTCATCAAATCAAACGTGACGCGTGGTAATGTGCATTTCAACGGTGGCGGTATTGCCAACGTGATTTTGCATAGCTCCCAATTTGGTAATACCGAATTTAACGGTGGTGGTGCGGCGAACGTCATTGTCAAAAGTGGCGAAGAAGGGGATCTCACCTTCCGCGGCGCAGGTTTGGCGAACGTCTTGGTACACCAAAGCCAACAAGGCAAGATGGATGTGTACGCGGGCGGTGCGGTAAACGTGTTGGTTCGCCTTGGCGATGGGCAATATCTCACGCATTTACTGGCTTACGGTAACATTTCAGTCCAAAAAGGCAGTGGTGATAGTCGCGTCGTGATGCTCGGTGGCTACAACACCCATACCCAAATCGGCTCTGGCAACGGATTATGGTTGGCCGCGGGCGGTTTCAACGTGATGACGCAAGTTGGCCAAGGTGATGTTGCTGCGGTACTCGCTGGCGGTGCAAACGTACTGACCAAAATGGGTGAGGGTGAACTCACGTCGGGTATGCTGGGTGGCGCGAACGTAATAACCCAAATCAGCAATGATGATCAATTATCGAATACCACGGCTGTGGCACTTGGCGGTGCAAATATTCTCACCAAAAAAGGCAAAGGGAATACCCTTGCGGTGATGGGTGGTGGCGCAAACGTGCTTACCCATGTTGGTGATGGCACCACAACGGGTGTCATGGTCGGCGGTGCGAACATTCTCACCAAAGTAGGTAACGGCGACACGACCGGCATTCTGCTTGGCGTTGGCAACGTGCTGACGCATGTGGGTGATGGCCAAACCCTTGGCGTAATGGGCGCGGCGGGTAACATCTTCACCAAAGTGGGTGATGGAACCTCTATTGCGGTCATGATTGGTGCTGGCAACATCTTTACTCATGTGGGAGAAGGGAATGCTTGGGCGCTGATGGGCGGCTTGGGTAACGTCTTTACCAAAGTAGGCAACGGTGATGCTCTCGCGTTAATGGTGGCCGAAGCCAACGTCTTCACTCACATTGGTGATGGCATGTCGGTGGCACTGATGTTAGCCAAAGGCAACGTTGCGACAAAAGTGGGTAATGGAACCACACTCGCTGCGATGGTTGGTAACGCCAATATCTTCACTCACGTAGGCAGTGGCAGCACGTTTGCGGCGATGATCGGCCAAGCCAATATCATGACCAAAGTGGGCAATGATCTCACGGCGGCGCTGATGGTCGGCAAAGCGAACATCATGACCCATGTTGGCGATGGTACCAGCCTAGGGCTGTTTGCTGGCGAAGTGAACGTGATGACTAAGGTTGGTAACGGCACCACGTTAGCGGCGATGTTCGGTAAAGCCAACATCATGACCCATGTCGGTGATGGCTTAACCGGTGTACTCGCACTGGGTGAAGCCAATATCGTTACCAAAGTGGGTGATGATTTCATGGGTGTGGTGGCCGCGGCCAAAGCCAACGTTGTGACTCATGTTGGTGATGCTACCACCGCAGCCGTATTGGCGGGTAAAGGCAATATCCTCACCAAGGTGGGTGAAGGTACAACCGTTGGTTTATTGATCTCCGATGTCGGCAATGTGATGACCCACGTTGGTGACGGTACCACCATTGGTATTGCCAAAGGTAAGGCCAACCTCATTACCAAAGTCGGTGATGGTTTAGGTGTTAATGTCGCTTGGGGGCAAGCCAACGTGTTTACCCAAGTGGGCGACGGTGATCGCTATAACTTTGCCAAAGGTGAAGCCAACCTCATCACCAAAGTGGGTGATGGCCAAGAACTCTCCGTGGTGCAAGGTGAAGCCAACATCATTACTCATGTGGGCAATGGCGACGACTACACCGGTGCTTGGGGTAAAGCGAACGTCATTACTAAAGTCGGTCATGGCCAAAACGTGGTGCTAGCCAAAGGTGAAGCCAATATTGTTACTCAAGTGGGTGATGGCGACAGCTTTAACGCACTTTGGAGCAAAGGCAACATAGTTACCAAAGTGGGCGATGGTATGCAGGTGACGGCGGCAAAAGGCCAAGCCAATATCACCACCACCGTGGGTAACGGTCTAAGTGTCACTGCTGCCTACGGCGATGCCAATATCAACACCAAAGTCGGTGATGGGGTATCCGTCAACGTCGCTTGGGGCAAATATAACATCAACACGAAAGTGGGTGATGGGCTCAATGTCGCTGTGATGAAGGGCAAAGCTAACGCCAATATTCACGTTGGGGACGGCCTCAACATCAATGCCTCCTACGCACAAAACAACGTCGCCATCAAAGTCGGTAACGGCGATTTCTACAGTTTAGCGGTGGCATCGAGCAATACCAGCAGCAACAAGCTCTCTGCCTTGTTTGATAACATCAAACAAACTGTACTCGGTGTCGGTGGCAGCCAAGCCATCAACTACTTAGTGCAAGGCGATGAAGCCTCCTCATCCGGCACGCATAAAGGTCGTGGTGCGATTGCTACACCTGAAATCACCAAACTGGATGGTTTCCAAATGGATGCCATTAAGGAAGTCAGTTCTGACCTCGGTGATAGTCTCACGGGCAGCGTGACTAAGGTTGATACTCCTGATCTCAACAAGATGCAGCATGCGCTCAATGTTGATGATTCTTCTGTTCAAGCTTCGAATTTGATTGTGAATGGTGATTTTGAGCTGGGCGAACATGGCTGGCAATCTACTCATGGGGTTGAAGCCTCTTATGCAGGCAGTGTGTATGGCGTAGAGGGGGAAGGTCACGGCGCACGTGTGACCGAGCTCGATACTTATACCAACACCAGTCTCTATCAAGATCTGGCTAATCTAGCGCAAGGTGAAGTCATTGCGGTGAGCTTTGATTTTGCAAAACGCGTGGGCCTCTCTAATAATGAAGGCATCGAAGTTCTTTGGAACGGTGAAGTGGTGTTCTCATCGTCGGGTGACGAGTCTGCTTGGCAGCAAAAAACCTTAAAGCTGACCGCGCAGGCTGGCAGTAACCGTATCGAATTCAAAGGCACAGGCCACAATGATGGACTGGGCTACATCCTAGATAATGTGGTGGCGACCTCAGAGTCATCGCAACAAGCCAATGCAATCCGTGAGCACGCAACGCAAAACCCAGCGGCGCAGAATGCTCTATCTGATAAAGAGCGTGCAGAAGCGGATCGCCAGCGTCTTGAACAAGAAAAGCAGAAACAGCTTGATGCTGTCGCAGGTTCACAAAGTCAGTTGGAGTCGACCGACCAACAAGCCTTAGAAAATAACGGTCAAGCTCAACGTGATGCGGTGCAAGAAGAATCAGAAGCTATCACGGCTGAGTTGACAAAACTGGCGCAAGGTCTCGATGTGCTTGATAGCCAAGCAACGCATACTGGCGAGTCAGGCGACCAATGGCGTAACGAATTTGCTAGCGGTCTGTTGGCTGGCGTTCAAACTCAACTCGACGATGCGAAGCAGCTCGCGAATGGCAAGATTGCAGAGGCGAAGCAGACGCACGCGGACAATCAAAATAAAGTCAAAGATGCGGTTGCGAAGTCTGAAGCGGGAGTCGCCAAAGGCGAGCAAAATCGAGCGGGAGCAGAGCAAGATATTGCTGATGCTCAAGCCGATGCTGAAAAACGTAAAGCTGATGCTTTAGCAAAAGGTAAGGATGCGCAACAAGCGGAATCTGATGCACATCATGCGGTAAATAACGCTCAATCACGCGGCGATCGTGATGTGCAAGTGGCGGAAAACAAAGCCAACCAAGCGCAAGCTGATGCTCAAGGTGCTAAACAAAACGAAGGTGATCGTCCTGATCGTCAAGGCGTGACTGGTAGTGGCCTTTCGGGTAACGCTCATAGCGTGGAAGGCGCTGGCGAAACAGACAGTCATGTCAAAACCGACAGCCAAACCAACGCCGATGGCCGATTCAGTGAAGGTTTGACCGAACAAGAGCAAGAAGCGCTAGAAGGTGCGACCAACGCAGTGAACCGTTTGCAAATTAACGCAGGTATTCGAGCGAAAAACAGCGGTAGCACAATCACAACAATGTTCACTGAAGCAAACACCGACAGCATTGTGGTGCCAACGACGAAGCCTCAGGATGTGGTTCGAAAAGAGATCCGCATTTCAGGGGTGAACTTAGAAGGGCTTGGTGAAGCTTCGCATGACTCTGCTGTATCGCTTGTGGCTGCTCGCGCTGAAAAAGTGGCGAATCTTTATCGTTGGTTGGATAGCGATCATCCTCGGGCAACCGAACAGTATATTCCTGTACCTGGTTTTGAACGCGTCGATGTCAATGTGTCTGATGAAACTAAGCAACGTTTGACCCAATTCGTTAGTGGGTACATCGAGCATACAGATAACCAAGTACCGAAGGATCAAGCGCAAGCGCTAGCGACCTTGTTCGTTGAAGCCACACTCAATTATGATTGGGATAAACGGGTTGAGTTTCTCACCAAGCTTGAGATCTACGGTTATAGCTTTGAAGCGCCACATGGAGAGAATAGTCTCGTTTCTTTTTGGTCGGGCAGAAACTTTAAGGAATACCGAAACGTCCTTGATAACGCCCAACCGGATGGCAAAAAAGTGGTTTATGACATTGATGTTCAAGGAAATGCCTTCGCTATCAAGTTGAATAAGCAGTTGATGCGTTGGGGGGATATGTTCCTTGATTTAGATAATGCAGATCAGAACCACTTGCAATCATCGATTGAGGCAGCGGCTTATAGCAATACTGGTTTCTGGAGTTCAGTCTATGCAACAGGCGCGAAAGACGATGTTTATGTTATCGCTGAAGGTGGAATGCGGCTTGGAAACTATTTCTGGAACGTTGAACTGCCTTTACTACGTCAATTGCAACGTGAAGGACTGGTCGGTGAAATACGCCTACTTGATAAGCCTGTTTCAGAATACAAAGATGTGCCAGTCAACGAGATTGGGCACAAACTTACCGATGCTGGTGTCGGTGTTAAAGTCCGTTTTGATGCACTAAGTGCAGAGCAACAAGCAGAGCTTTTGGCGATAAATCCAAAAGGTTACAAGGCTGATTCTCTGGTAGAACTCGATGTGAAATTAAGCGCTATTGACAGCATGCTGCGTGACGCCTTGCCATTTTACTCACTGCGTACCGAACGAAATCTACTGGTGCAGGAAGGAGATGAAGGCTTCAAAGTACGTGCATGGCCGGGAAGTGATGGCAAGAGTAAGACCATTGTTCTGGATAATCCGGAAGATGCTACTCAACAAAAAACCATCGAACGCTTCATTTTAGCTAATTTCCAGAATTTCGAACAAATGCCTGATGAGCTCTTCTTAGTGGATAACAAAGTGATCTCACATGATAAAGGCATTACTCATATTTTGGCGCAAAAAGTCGATGGCGCTTGGCAATACAACGCCAAAGTGGAGCTGATGTCAGTCACTGAGCTACTGGATGCGGCGAATGTAACGGGTAAGATCCGCGGTGAAAGCTATCAGCAAGTGATAGACGCATTGGCTGATTACCACGCCAGCATCACTGAGCACGCAGATTATGAACCGGAGTCCGTGGAAAAACTGCTCAACTTGCGTAAAAAAATTGAAGGCTATGTACTCGGACACCCAGACTCAGGTCGTGTTGAAGCGATGAATTCACTGTTAAATCAGGTGAATACGCGTTTAGATGAAGTTTCACTGCTGTCAGTTGCTGAGCAAACTATCCAAGCGCAAGACAGTTTCAGCCGACTATATGACCAGCTAGAAGCCGCTAACTTGAAAGAGAGTAAGCACCTTTATCTGGATCAAAATGGTGACTTTGTTACCAAAGGCAAAGGTAATCTTGCCAATATCGATCTGCTAGGTAGCCGCGAAGCTGTGCTTGAAAAAGTGAAGTTAACAGTAAGTAACGAGTACGGTCAAACCGTTGCGGATACAATTTTTGCTGGATTATCAGCCAAAGATCTTGCCAAAGACGGTAAGGGGATTGATATCGCTGGCCTTAAAAAAGTGCATTTAGCGATTGAACAACACTTATCACCCGTCAGTGCAACACTCTTTCTTTGGAAGCCGAGTGATCATAGTGCCCTTGGACATGCCGCGCTGCAAATTGGTCAGGGCCGTAATCAAATCAACACATATCAAGCACTAGCATATAACCAGAGTAATTATGTTAGCTGGTGGCCAATGGGGAGTAAGTCATCGAGTTTAAATCATCTATTTGATGTGTCATCAGAAGCTATGCCAGATCTTAAACTGCGCTGGAAAGATTTTAGTCAACCCGCCGCGCAGGGGGAATCTTTAGCGTTTGATATGCAGTCGGAAGAAAATGATGATTTCGGGTTAAAAAGCGCTGAGGATAAATTGAAGGATTTTATCAAGCAGGTGGCTTCAGCTTCTGGGGTTGATGAAAAATTCAAAGATATCTCAGAAGCGTTTACCATGATGGCATTAATGAATCCAGATATTTTGGAATCGGCCAATATTCCTGAGCATATTTCTAAACCGTTTGTTGACCAATGGAATGACACTAGCTACGACATGCAAGATGTAGCGCAGCGCTTTTCGAAAGAGCTGCAAGAACAAGCGAAAGTCGCGGTTAACTCGGAACAAATGGAACAGCAGATATCGGAAGTCGTGCGACGGTTTGCACAGGATGAGCTGGACAAAATTCAAACTTTTAAAGAGATGCAGGCTGACCAAGGTCGAGTATTCCGCATTAACCTCGAAGGTCTCGATGTAGCGGCAATGCAAGCTGAATGGCATCGTCTTAGCAATGATTCGGATGCTCGCTATCAATTGCTGAACAAAAACTGCTCAAGTATAGTCGCGAAGGTTTTGAAAGCGGGTGGGGCAGATAAACTGATTGGGCACACATGGCGACCTAAGTTTGGTGTATGGACACCGACAGAGTTGTTTAACTTTGCTCAAGATTTGCAAGAAGCTCAATTGGTAAGCCATACCAAGAAAGACAAGCAACATATTGATACAGACTCTCTCCAATCAACGGATCGCGTTTTAGAAAGCCTCGGCGAAAGTAAGCAAACAACGCTCGATTTATCATCGGTGTTGACTAAAGATGAACTGAAAAATGAAGCGAAAGTTTTTGCTAAGCCTATTGGCGAGTCTTATCAAAAGATCCTAGACCAATTGGATTTACTGCATGCCACGCAAGGTGATAAGCAGCTAGAAGCAGGATTAAGACTGAATAACTTAGTTGATGAGTATGTATCAAGCCATGAAAAATCAGGCCGTAATACCGCTTTGCTGAGCCTCAAAAACCGCGTAACGGAAAGTCTTTATTCTAACGTTGCGCAAGAATCGAGAGTCGAGATCGCAAAATTGTCTGCTGATCGCATTGATTTAGCGGTAGATCTATTGCATCGATTGCGCTCTAGCACCAATGAGGTGTCTTCTGTTGTCGATATTAAATCTCTTGCTGATGGAACAAAATATAGTAGTCCAGAGAGTTTAACTGTGATTTCTAAGCAAGAGGCTCCTTTTAATAAAGATCTGCAAGAGCAACAACTAATACAAGGAAGAGTGACTGGCGAAGCGGTACTTAACAACGTACAACTGTCGGATGACGAGATAAAAGGAATTAAATGGTATACCAGTGAAGGCTTCCAATATGTGAATGAAGCTTTAAGGAAAGAAGAGAAGCTGGCCTATTTTGTCAAAGACAATGCCGTTAACGCTGTCAAAGGTTTAAGTAAGCTTGAGACATTTGAAGGCACTGTTTATAGAGCTTTTATGCCCGGAGTAAGCTTGAACGATCTTGCTTCACATGTGACTCCTGGCCAGTTGTTTAGCGATCAAGGCTTTACTTCTACATCAACCAGTACTGAATTAGCTAAAAGTTTCCGAGGTGGGAAAGGTACAGTTATTCTGACCATTCTTGATGCTAAAGGAACTAACGTTGCTGGGCTTGCGCAGTTAAATCAAGCGGAAGTCTTACTCAAGCCAGGTGCGCATATCCGTATTGAAGCGGTGAAAGAGACAGATCAAAATTTACACATCGTTGCAAAGTACACCGAAGAGTTCCGTGCAGGTGAAACGATACGTAATTTATTTGATGGTAAAACGATTGGTATAGCCATTAATCAAAGCACTTCAACGATTAATGAAAGTGTGATTACTTCGTTTGATCACGATGAAATTACCGCAATGCTAAAAAATAAGCCCTTATTTGAAGAAAATAAATTGGGTGTAGGTCAGCAAGTTCAAAACCGTAATGTTCAAAACTGGTACACGGCTGATGTTACGGTCATTGATGGTGGTGAAACCCGCTTCGACGGTCAAATTATCGTGCAAATGGAGAACGATGATGTTGTTGCAAAAGCGGCTGCGAACCTTGCGGGTAAGCATCCAGAAAGCAGTGTGGTGGTGCAGCTCGATTCAGACGGCAACTATCGCGTGGTGTATGGCGATCCGTCAAAACTGGATGGAAAGCTACGTTGGCAGTTGGTGGGGCATGGTCGCGACCACTCAGAAAGTAACAATACTCGCTTAAGTGGTTACAGTGCCGATGAGTTGGCCGTGAAATTGGCCAAGTTCCAACAGTCGTTTAATCAAGCCGAAAACATCAACAACAAACCGGATCACATCAGTATTGTTGGTTGTTCTTTGGTGAGTGACGACAAGCAAAAAGGCTTTGGTCATCAGTTTATTAACGCGATGGATGCGAATGGTCTTCGTGTCGATGTCTCTGTTCGTAGTTCTGAACTGGCCGTAGACGAGGCGGGACGTAAGCATACCAAGGACGCGAATGGAGATTGGGTTCAAAAGGCAGAAAACAACAAAGTTTCGCTAAGCTGGGACGCGCAAGGTGAAGTTGTTGCCAAGGATGAACGTATTCGCAATGGTATTGCGGAAGGCGACATCGATCTCTCTCGTATTGGTGTCAACAATGTCGATGAACCTGCTCGTGGCGCGATCGGTGACAATAGTGACGTGTTTGATGCGCCAGAAAAACGCAAACCAGAAACGGAAGTGATTGCCAATTTTAGCAGCAGTAATCAACTCAGCTACTCAGGTAACATTCAAGTTAACGTGGGCGAAGGGGAGTTTACGGCGGTGAACTGGGGGACATCGAATGTGGGCATTAAAGTCGGTACTGGTGGCTTTAAATCGCTGGCCTTTGGTGACAATAACGTTATGGTTCATATCGGTGACGGTGAAAGCAAACACAGTGTTGATATCGGTGGCTATCAAGCACTGGAAGGTGCGCAAATGTTCCTCGGTAACCGTAATGTGAGCTTTAATTTCGGACACAGTAATGATCTGATCCTAATGATGGATAAGTCGATCCCAACTCCACCACTCGTCAATCCATTCGACGGTGCCGCGCGTATTTCTGGTGTGCTGCAAAGTATTGCTACGTCTGGAGAGGGAGAAGATTGGCTTGCCGCTCAAGAACAGCAATGGACACTGTCTGGCGCGAAGAAGTTCGTCAAAGATATGTCTGGTTTGGATCAAAGTAGCAGTGTGGATTACACCACATTAGTTGAATTGGATTCACAAAATGAACGTGATAGCCGTGGCCTGAAGCACGATGCAGAAGCGACACTGAATAAGCAATACAATCAGTGGCTAAGCGGTAACGGTAATAGTGGCACGAGTCAGCTCAGCCGCGCTGATAAGCTTCGTCAAGCCAATGAAAAGCTGGCATTTAACTTTGCCGTAGGTGGACAAGGGGCGGATATTCAAGTCACGACGGGTAACTGGAACTTTATGTTCGGCGATAACATTCAGTCGATTTTGGATACCAACTTAGGTTCACTGTTTGGTCTCATGACGCAGCAGTTCACCGCAACGGGACAAGCAAAAACCACCTTCACTTATACGCCACAAGATTTGCCGCGCCAGCTCAAGAATAAGCTACTCGGCCAGTTATCAGGAGTAGGGGCTGAAACGACATTGGCGGATATTTTTGGTGTGGATTACACCGCGTCAGGTCAAATTGTTTCGCGTAATGGTCAAGCTGTCGATGGAGTGGCGATTCTCAAAGAGATGCTGGAAGTCATCGGTGAGTTCAGCGGAGATCAACTGCAGGCTTTTGTCGATCCAGCTAAGTTGCTAGATAGCCTGAAAGCGGGTATCGACATGGGAGCGGATGGCATTAAGTCTTTTGCTGAAACTCATGGGCTGAAAGAGAAAGCGCCTGAAGAGGAAAAGGAAAATTCTTCGGTTTCTGTTAATGGTGCTAACGTGAACAGTGCGCAAGGTGCGACTGTGGCTGATGGCAATACTGAAACAGCAGAAACACAAGATCGTGCCTTTGGCTTTAACTCGCTTAACCTGCCTAACGTGTTTGCGACTATTTTCAGCCAAGATAAGCAGAAGGAAATGAAGTCACTGGTGGAGAATCTTAAACAGAATCTCACCGCCGATCTGCTGAATATGAAGGAGAAAACGTTTGATTTCCTTCGTAATAGTGGCCATCTCCAAGGAGATGGTGATATCAACATCTCCCTAGGAAACTACAACTTCAACTGGGGTGGTGATGGTAAAGATCTCGGTGCGTATCTCGGAGATAACAACAACTTCTGGGGCGGACGAGGCGATGATGTGTTCTACGCAACAGGCACGTCAAACATCTTCACGGGTGGAGAAGGCAACGACATGGGCGTTCTGATGGGGCGTGAAAACATGATGTTTGGTGGTGATGGCAACGACACGGCAGTGGTTGCTGGACGCATTAACCATGTATTCCTTGGTGCTGGTGACGACCAGTCGTTTGTCTTTGGCGAAGGTGGTGAAATTGATACAGGGTCAGGCCGTGACTATGTGGTGACTTCTGGCAACTTCAACCGTGTGGATACGGGAGATGATCAAGACTACTCCGTTACGATTGGCAACAATAACCAAGTGGAACTCGGAGCAGGTAATGACTTTGCCAATGTCTTTGGTAACCATAACCGTATCAATGCCGGTGCGGGTAACGATGTGGTGAAACTGATGGGTTACCATGCCGTGCTAAACGGTGGTGATGGAGATGATCATCTGATTGCAGCGGCCATCTCTAAGTTCAGCCAGTTCAACGGTGGTGAAGGCCGTGATCTGATGGTACTTGGTGGTTATCAAAATACTTTCAAAGGTGGCACGGATGTGGACAGCTTTGTGGTGAGTGGTGATGTTATCGACAACCTTGTGGAAGACATTCGCAGCGAAGATAACATTGTCTTCAATGGTATCGATTGGCAGAAACTGTGGTTCGAACGCAGCGGGTATGACCTGAAGTTGTCGATTTTACGTGATCCGTCTAACGACAGTGACCAATCGAAGTTTGAGCATATTGGTTCGGTGACATTCAGTGATTACTTTAATGGTAACCGCGCTCAAGTGGTTATCGGAATGAGTGAGAAAGACCTTTCGGGTGAACGTGAATACACCATGTTATCGGATAGTGCGATTGACGCTCTGGTTCAAGCGATGAGTGGTTTTGAACCGCAAGTGGGTGACAATGGCTTTATCGACATAGAGAGTAAATCTCAAGCCGCGATCAGCATGGCGTGGTCAGACGTGGTTCACAAAAAAGGATTGATGGTGTAATCGCGTAGCCCAAATTTAAGCAGCAAAAACAAGCTGACAAAATATCCAAGAACTCCGCCTTAGTGTGGAGTTCTTTTTTAGCGAAGC
>NZ_WPDC01000047.1:0-28755 GCF_035615595.1 Vibrio sp. R-1
GTTGGCGCAAAATCGCCAGCCGAAAACGGAGTTGGTGTCTGCCAAAGCGGTGATCGCCAACAAGCAGGCGACTCGTCTTTTAAAACTCAAACCGTTTTCGGATGTGTATCGCGTAGACCGAGTGCGTTATTTGGATAACCGACCTGTGGTGTATGTCACCAACTACATTCGTCCAGAGCTGTTTCCGAATCTGCTCGCTTTTGATCTGTCGCAGTCGCTGACGGATCTGTATCGTGAACACTATGCGACACAATACCAGACGATTCACTACCGTATTTCTACCAGCTCGTTACTGGGCGAAATGGCTCAAGCCCTGCGCGCAACGTCAGGTACACCGGCAATGGTGGTGGAGCGGGTCAACTATAACCAGAAAGGTGAGTTGATTGATTGTGATATTGAATACTGGCGTCACGATGCGATTACCATTGAATCCATCGCAGAATTAAAGCGTTAATTCGTTTCGCGAAAGCGCAAATCACTTTCCCTGTCGATGACAGGGCTTTTTGACAAGGTTGTCGTATGTCTTTTGTGCCCATCATTTTAGTGCTGTTTTCTGCTTTGTTGCATGCTGGTTGGAATATCATCGGCAAGCGTTACCAAAGCTCTGGTCCTTCTTTCTTCCTTGGTGCCACTTCAGCGACCTCACTGCTGCTCACGCCTTATATTGTGTGGTATTTCACTAAGATTGGTTGGTCAACGCTGCCGACACAATTTTGGTTACTCTTGGTTGTAAGTGGGCTGAGCCAGATGGTGTACATGCTGGGGCTGGCTTTTGCTTACAGCAAAGTGGATATCGGCATTGCTTATCCTTTAGCGCGCGGATTGCCCGTGTTGTTGGTTGGGGCAGGCACTGTGATGCTGGGCTATGACTTACAGCTTAATCAGTGGTTGGGATTTGGGTTGATCACGCTCGGCTGCGTGATGATCCCGCTACAAAAATTTCGTCAGTTCCGTTTTGCCGATTATGCCAACATCGGCATTGTGTGGGCTTTGGTCGCGGCGCTAGGCACGGCGGGATATTCGATTATCGATAAAGAAGCGCTGGCGATCATAGAACAGGCCGTAGGCTCACAAATGCCTGCCAGTTACTCTGCCGTGCTTTATTTGGGGATTCAATTTTGGGCAATGTGCATACCACTGGCGATCTGGTATTTGTTCACTGGCCAACGTGCTCCATTTGTTGAAGCATGGCGCATTCGTTATACCGCGACCCTCGCGGGATTGATGATGGGGGGAACCTATAGCTTGGTCCTCTATGCCATGACGTTGACCGAAAACGTCAGTTTTATTGTCGCACTGCGTCAAACTAGCATCGTGTTTGGACTGTTTATGGGGATCGCATTTCTTGGAGAGCGTTGGTACGTAACTCGTTTACTCGGCGTTAGCGCGATTGTGGCAGGGTTGGTTGTTGCCTTCGCCAGATAAGAAAAACGGGATAAAAGAAATGGCCCGCAGGCCATTTCATCAATCATCAGCAGTCGTATTGCCATCTTTGGTTTGTGCGATGGTTTGATTCACTGCCGCGTTAAGCTTGCTTATCTTGGATACTTGGTGAACTCGCATCTGCGGCGGCAAGCATTTTACGGATCAGGACAGATGCAAGCAGAGCCACACCCACCATGACGACTGCGAGTACCGTTAGCAACTTGAAGTAGTCGCCGTAAATGATCTGTACGATCTGCTGAGTCACTACTTGGCCTTTTTCTAACGCGATGGAGGTGGAGAAGACTGCGCCAATAATGCCACTGAGTGCCATCGCAATATAAAACAAGCTCACTGAGAAGTTCTCAATCTGCTTGGGGGCAACGGACAGAATAAACGCCACCACTAAGCTCCCCACCACGACTTCTGCAAACGCTTGGAAGAAATGGATCACCAAGAACACTTCTGGGCGGATAATTGCCTCTTCACCAACGGTGGAAACGGCAAACGTCAGAATGCCAAATGAAATAGCGGTTAGCACAAAGGCAAACGCGATTTTGGTTGCGGTTGAGAAGGTAATGCCACGCTTTTCTAGTGTAGAAAACAGATAGGAAATGACGGGACCTGCCACGATACACCAGAGTGGATTCATGGCCATCGAGGCTTCCGGCGCAATCGGGATGATGCCAAACAGCTCGCCGCGCATGGTATTAATCGTGACCATGGTCATTGAGGTCATCATTTGCCCGTAATACACAAAGAAGCAGGTGGTCAGCACCGTCACAATCAAGATGGTGCCCATTTTGAGAGCTTCCGCGCGGCGAGCTTTCAACATCAAATTGATGAAATAGACAATCGCCGCAAGCCCAATCGCATACACGATGTTTTGGCCAATCGCCATGTTGGAAAACATGAAGAAAACCAACCCAACCATCGCCAGTGAAAGTAGGGTGAACGCCATCCAATTGCCCATGCTGACGGATTGCTGATCTTTCTCGCTGGCCACTTCAATCAGTGGACGACGCATCACCACTAGGATGATGGTGGCTAAGGTTGCCATTAATGCAGAAAGCGCGAAGCTGCCGTGAAAACCCAGCAGCAACACTAACATTGGAAACAGGTACTGCCCCAAAAGTGCGCCGACGTTGTTGACCGAATAGTTAACGGGATAACCATTATTGAAATCTTCTTCACTGGCAAAAGTACGTTTGTACAAGCTTGGATAAGAAGGTGACATTAAGCCGCGAGCGTAGCTAGCCAAAGCGATGCCAACCAGACTTAAGGGAACATGGGTGGATGATGCACCCAAAACCAATAAAGCGTAACCGATCGCAAACGTTACGTAGGAAATGGCCAATGAACGATACGCGCCGAGAAATTTATCGGCAATAAAGCCTCCGGCGATGGCAAACAGGGGCCCAATCGACGAGAATGCACCCACGACCATCATGGTATCGGCTTCGCTGTAGTTGAGATCTTCCAAGAAGAAGCGAGTTAAGATCACCATAACGCCGTAGAACGAGAGGCCAAACATCATTTGGCAGAACATCATTGATTTATTGAGTCTATTCCACATATCGGTCTGTTTTTTTACATTAAGCTGGTGTATATCTCTAAGCTAAGTCTTTACATCAGCATCTAATAAAATAAGGGCGCGATTATGGCAGAAAAAATCCGTGATGCACTCATTTTCTCTATCGCAACGATTGGGTGGTGTTGGTCGGTGCTGAGGGGAGAATGAATTTATTTTCCTATACCGGTTTTTAATACTGAACATCAGAGAGGCAAGATTGAATGTCAGCAGTGTGTCCGATTTATGTGGTGCTTGGTAAACGTCTTAATGCTAACCAACTGACATTAGAAGGCAAAAGCCGCGTCGATGGATTGATTTCTGCGTTACAGTGTCATGAAAATAAGGCGGCACGAGTGGTCTTTTGCGGGGGCATTACTCTCGGTCAGACGGTGTCTGAAGCAAAGCGAATGCATGAGTATTTTGAGCAACGTCGCCAACAATTAGGGCTGTCATTCCCACAAATCGATGTACTGCTTGAGCAAGAATCCACCAGCACAGTGGAAAATATTGAGCATGTGGCGCAGGTATTATTGGAAAGTGGTGTTGTGCAGCGCGGTGAAACACTTGCCTTGACCTTGGTATCCAATGACTACCACCTCAAACGAATTTTTGAAATCCAGCAACTGATGGATGAACAAGGCTTGTTACGTAAGTTGATTGAGCGCTGTGCACAGTCTGGCGTCCGGTTAGAGATTGCGCGCGATCTTAAGGCTCATCTTTGCGTGCCGTATCCTCACCAAAACCCGCAAGGCTTACGTTTTTTCTGGGTCGATGAACTGACGACTTATCGTGTTTTTCTTGAAGGCGTCGTGGCAAACGCTTTCCAAAGGCCGCTCACGCAAGTTCATCAGCAGCCTTATTGGATTGCGCAAAAAGCGATCGCCGAACTTCGCCACACCATGAGTGAAGAGCCCAGATTACTTTCATTGCTCGATGTGATTGAAACCGTCGTGAAGTCCACGGTTTACCAGATTCAGCATGGTCAAGTTAGTCATGAGCAAGTTAACCATGACCAAGTTAACCATAGCCTAGCGCTAAATCATTCCACCATGGACAGTCAGATAGGTCAGCAGGTGTTTTGTGAAGCGTTGGCTATCTTGGATACTGAACTGACGTTATTGAACCGTTTGTGCGATCCCGAGCTCGAACGTTCAGGACGTTGGTGGAAGCGCTAACCGAAAGTGCGCGAACCGAAAATGCGCCAATGAAAACCAAAAAGGCAGCTAGGCTGCCTCATCTATCCCAACCTGCGATGACTATTGTTGGTCATGGTTTTGGCGAAAATATTCCCACTGTTCGATTTTCTCACCATCTTTGGTCACGCAGTAAGTGACGCGTTGCTCATTCTCCGTCACCATCTCCAACTGCCCCCCTTGCTCCACACAGTAAACGGAAGCTGGGTTTGCCATAGAAGTGTATTCCTTAACGGTGTACTCATTCTCTTGGCGCGCACAGCCAGTGAGCAGAACGGCACCAACAACAGTGAGTAATAGGGCGGTTTTATTCATGCTTTCTCCATTTTCTCGTTACGGGTTGCATATCAGTATTCTACAAAATTAATTTTTTGCTATATGTCAGATTTGTCAAAAGATTGATGCTGTCTACAATTAATAAAAGCTCAAATAAACAACATTTTTGTTTCATTTTAGGTTTGGTATCCCATGATTGGCCGTTAAGACGTCAATGTATATGGTGCAACAGGGTGTTTCTAATGGGCAGGGATCTCAAAGCTTTGAAGAGGGAAGAACATGTCATCACTCAAGTATCGATTAGTGACACGCAGTGATTTTGATGGTTTGGTGTGTGCAGTTTTGCTCAAAAGTATCGAGCTGATTGATGACATCCAGTTTGTCCATCCGAAAGATATGCAAGATGGTAAAGTCCCGATCACGGAGCGAGACATCATCACTAATTTACCTTATGTCGCCAACGCGCATTTGGTATTTGATCATCACCACTCAGAAACCCTCAGAAATAAAGGCGAGAGACCGAATCACATTATTAACCCGAAGGCGCCTTCGGCCGCGCGTGTGGTGTGGGAGCACTACGGCGGAACCAAAACCTTTCCATTTGAATGGGTTGAAATGATGGAGGCGGTAGATAAAGGGGACTCGGCGCAATTTACCCGCGATGAAGTCTTAGATTCTACGGGCTGGAATTTACTGAATTTTTTGATGGATGCACGGACCGGTCTTGGACGTTTCCACAATTTCCGGATCTCTAATTACAACTTAATGATGGCATTGATTGATCACTGCACTCACGCATCGATTGACGAAATCCTGCAACTACCAGATGTGAAAGAAAGGGTAGAGCTGTACCGTAAACATGAAACCTTGTTCAAAGAGCAGATCCAGCGCTGTGGTAAGGTTTACCAAAATCTGGTGTTGCTTGATCTTACAGAAGAAGAAACGATCTATGCGGGGAACCGTTTTATCATTTATGCCCTTTATCCGCAGTGCAATATTTCTATTCATAAAATGTGGGGATTCCAGAAACAGAACATCGTGTTCGCCACCGGAAAATCGATTTTCGATCGCAGTTCGAAAACCAATATCGGTGAATTGATGCTCAAATATGGTGGGGGTGGACACGCTGCCGCAGGTACCTGCCAGATCGCGATTGAAGATGTGGATCGCGTCGAAAAAGCCTTGATCACCCAGATCAATGCGGATGGTTAAATTTGATTCAGCGCAAATAGACCCTGATTTATCAGGGTCTTCGACTTTTTGATGTGTTAGCATCGCTCAAAACCGTTGGAAAAGGAGAGCCGATGAAACCTCTATATGTCGCTGTACACCCTGATATTAAACCGTTGAACCAGCAGCGAATTATGCAACGTAAAGCCGCTCGCGCGATTGCTATGCGCGGTGAGCACATTTTGCTCCTCTACACTGAGCGTTACCACGATTATTCTTTGCCCGGTGGTGGATTAGAAAGCAATGAAGATGTGCTGATGGGCATGATCCGCGAGCTGAAAGAAGAGACTGGGGCGCAAAATGTCCGCAACATCCAACCCTTTGGCTTATACCAAGAATTTCGCCCTTGGCATAAACAGCAAGAAGCGGATGTCATCCACATGGTGTCTTATTGTTATTGCTGTGAGGTGGATGAAAAACTGGGTCAAACCCAGCTTGAAAACTACGAGCAACGTAATGGCATGAAACCTATGTGGGTGAACATCCACGAAGCGATTGCTCATAACGAGCAAACCCTGCTCAATGATTCACGCAAAGGCATGAGCATTGAGCGTGAAACCTACCTTTTACGGTTAATTGCTAAAACCCTTCATTGATCACATTTTCAGGGGAAGAATTTCCCCTGAACTCACTTGCCGCCGACCTGCCACTTCAAGTAGTTTGTGACTATACTATCCAAGTAACTGAATTATTAATAATTTCAAATGTCTTATACCAAACGATTTGACGTTGAATGCCGCTAACTTGGCTGCAGCTTCAAATGGGAAGGTATTGATTATCTGTTTACGTCGTGTTGAGGGAGAAAGCCATGCGCAGTTGGAAGCCGATTGCTTTAGGAGTGACGCTCGCGTTATCGAGCCAATTCAGTTGGGCGGCCGTGATAGAAACCACTCGGCTGGTTGGGTTTGGGGAAGCTAAATACCCAGAAAACTTTACGCACTTTGATTATGTCAACCCACAAGCCCCCAAATACGGCAAAGTGACCTTCGGTGAGTTGGGCACATACGACAACTTTAACCGTTTTGCTTCACGTGGCGTGGCGGCGGCTAATACCGCAGAGCTGTATGATCCTCTCATGTTTTCTCCTGCGGATGAAATTGACTCTTACTATCCCTTGATTGCCAGTAAAATTCGCTATTCCGATGATTTCACTTGGCTGGAAATTGATCTCAATCCGAATGCGCGTTTCCATGATGGCAAACCGATCACCGCGCAGGATGTGGAGTTCTCTTTTGAGAAGTTTATGGCCGAAGGTGTCCCGCAATATCGAGTGTATTATCAGGATGTAAAATCCGTGAAAGCCATTGCTGAGCGGACAGTACGCATTGAAATGAAGCAGCCAAACCGTGAACAGTTATTCAGCTTGGCGCAATCGACCCGAGTCTTACCCAAACATTACTGGCAAGACAAGAATTTGGCCGAGCCGCTCAATGAGCCTCCCGTTGGGAGTGGCGCTTATCAAATTGTCGATTTCAAACCCGGTCAGAGTGTGACCTATAAGCTGAATCCTGACTATTGGGCAAAAGATTTGCCGGTCAACGTTGGGCGCAACAACTTCGCCCAGATCCAGTACGACTACTATCGCGATGACACCGTGATGCTGGAGGCGTTTAAAGCGGGTGAGTTTGATTTACGTGAAGAGAACCAAGCCAAGTTCTGGGCGACCTCTTACACTGGGCGTAATTTTGACCAAGGTTTGATTAAGAAAGAGGAAATTGCTCACCAAGCGCCAGCCTCTACTCAGGGATTTATTTTCAATACACAGCGTCCTGTGTTCCAAGATGTTCGAGTCCGTGAGGCACTCAACTACGCCTTGGACTTTGAATGGATGAACAAAAACCTGTTCTACGATCAATACAAGCGAACCCGCAGCTATTTCCAAAACACCGAATACGAGGCTCAAGGTCTGCCGAATGCCGCAGAACTTGCTGTGCTCACCCCTTACAAAGAACAACTACCCGCTCGGGTATTTACGGAAACTTATCAGCCTTCCGTGACCGATGGCAGCGGACGAATTCGCACCCAAATGCGCGAAGCATTTGCCTTGCTGAAAGAAGCGGGATGGGAGCTGAAAAATAAGGTGATGACCAACGTCAAGACTGGTGAGCCACTCAGTTTTGAACTGCTGATTTACAGTCCAACAACGGAGCGAATTGCTATTCCTCTGCAAAAAAATCTGCAACTCATGGGGATTGAGATGAAGATCCGCACGGTCGACACCACGCAATACACCAAACGTCTCCGTGATCGTGATTTTGACATGATATCGCACGGCTTTAGCGCGAATCCTTACCCGAGCCCGAATCTACTGATTGTCTGGAATTCCAATTATATGGATTCCAGCTACAACTCAGCGGGGGCCAATCATCCGGTGATTGATGCTCTGACCGAACAAATAGCCAAAAGCCAGCAAGATACCGAAAAACTTCGCGCACTGGGTTCAGCACTCGATCGCGTGTTGCAATGGAATTTCTACATCATTCCGCAATGGCATTTGAGTATGTACCGTGTGGCGATGTGGGATAAATTCAGCCGCCCAAGTGTGCTACCGAAATATTCTCTTGGTTTAGACACCTGGTGGATAGATCAAGAGAAAGCCGCGCGGCTACCTGAAAAACGGCGTTAGGAGGCGCAATGCTCAGTTATATTCTGCGCCGTTTGTTACTGGTGGTGCCCACATTGTGGGCCATCATCACCATTAACTTTTTTATTATTCAGATTGCTCCAGGGGGCCCAGTAGAGCAGGCCATTGCTCAGTTGGAAGGTAACACCTCCGGCGTCATGGAGCGTTTTACGGGAGGCGGGCAAGAAGTCGCGACACCGACGGATGCGCCGGTTTCTGGTTATCCGGTTTCTGGGTATAAAGGTTCACGTGGACTTGATCCGCAAGTGGTCGAAGAGATCACCCGTCGTTTTGGCTTTGATAAGCCCATCCATGAACGCTATTTCCAGATGCTTAAGGATTACGCCACGTTTAATTTTGGCGAAAGCTTATTTCGTGGCGGCGATGTGATTGACTTGATTGTGGAGCGATTACCGGTTTCCATTTCCCTCGGATTGTGGAGCACGCTGCTCATATATCTGATTTCGATTCCTTTGGGGATCAGCAAAGCGATTCATCACGGTTCGCGTTTTGATGTTTGGTCCAGTGCGGTGGTGATCATTGGCTACGCTATCCCCGGATTTCTGTTTGCGATCATCTTGATTATCCTTTTTGCCAGCGGCAACTATTTCAGTTTGTTTCCGCTGCGCGGTTTAGTTTCCGATAACTTCGCCAGCTTGCCTTGGTATCAACAAGTGCTGGATTACTTTTGGCACCTCACGTTACCCACATTAGCCATGGTCATTGGCGGTTTTGCTACGTTAAGCATGCTCACCAAAAACTCGTTTTTAGATGAGATTAACAAGCAATATGTGGTCACCGCGCGTGCGAAGGGGTTGGATGAACGGCGCATTCTCTACAAACATGTGTTTCGTAATGCCATGTTGATCATCATTGCCGGATTTCCGAGCGCATTTATCAGCATCTTCTTCACGGGTTCGATGTTGATTGAAGTGATGTTCTCGCTGGAAGGTATTGGTCTACTTGGCTTTGAAGCCACTATCCAACGTGATTATCCTTTGGTATTTAGTTCGTTGTATATCATGACTTTGCTCGGGTTGTTGCTCAGCATCATTTCAGATTTGACTTACATGTGGGTTGACCCACGCATTGATTTTGAGGCTCGTTGATGGGGATGACAAAAGCAAGCAAGCGTGTGCCGAATCCGTTAACTGAGGCGCGTTGGGCGAGATTTAAAGCCAATCGGCGTGGTTTTTGGTCATTGTGGATTTTCTTATTGCTGTTTGTAGTGAGCTTGTTTGCTGAGCTTATCGCTAACGACAAGCCACTCCTCATTCAGTATGACGGAGCGTGGTACATGCCGATTGTACAGCGTTATAGCGAAACCCAATTTGGTGGAGAATTTGATACTGAAGCGGATTACACCGATCCCTATGTGGTTGGCTTGATTGAAGAGAAAGGGCAAATCATCTGGCCGCCGATCCGTTTTCATTATGACACCATCAATTTTGATATCACCGGCAGTGTGCCTTCTGCGCCGGATTCAGTGAACTGGTTAGGTACGGATGATAAAGGGCGCGACGTATTAGCTCGGATCATTTACGGTTTTCGAATCTCAGTGTTGTTTGGTTTTATTCTCACGGTGATTTCGTCACTGATTGGCGTTTTAATCGGCGCTACGCAAGGCTATTACGGCGGCTGGCTCGATCTGTTTGGGCAGCGCTTTATTGAAGTATGGTCTGGCATGCCAACCTTGTTCCTTTTGATCATCTTATCGAGCTTTGTTGAACCGAATTTCTGGTGGTTACTCGGCATCATGGTGCTGTTTAGTTGGATGAGCTTGGTGGGCGTCGTGCGTGCCGAGTTTTTACGTTGCCGGAATTTTGATTATGTACGTGCTGCACAAGCGATGGGAGTCAGTGATATGCGCATTATTCTGCGTCATATGTTGCCTAACGCTATGGTCGCCTCGTTAACCATGATGCCGTTTATTCTTTCTGGCTCAGTCACCACACTCACCTCATTGGATTTTCTTGGCTTTGGCTTACCGGCCGGTTCACCGTCATTGGGCGAACTGCTCGCACAGGGCAAAGCCAACTTACAAGCGCCTTGGCTTGGTATTTCAGCGTTTGTGGTGCTGTCGGTCATGCTGACTTTACTGGTCTTTATCGGTGAAGCGGTACGTGATGCCTTTGACCCTCATTTACAACGGAGCCGTGCATGAACGATTGGGTATTGAAAATAGATAACCTGTCGGTGGGTTTTGGTATCGCAGGGCAGGCACGCCCTGTGACTGAAGGGGTAAGCTTAACCATTGCGCGTGGTGAAACGTTGGCTTTGGTGGGAGAAAGTGGCTCGGGAAAATCCGTGACAGCCAACGCTATTTTGCGTTTGTTGCCCAAAGGATCGGCGCACTATTTAAGTGGCAGCATTCATTTTGGCGATGTTGATACCCTGCGCTGCTCAGAGCGCGCGCTGCGCGGCATCCGCGGGGGACGCATAGGGATGATTTTTCAAGAGCCGATGGTCTCGCTTAATCCTCTGCACAAAATTGGAAAACAGTTGGTGGAAACCTTAGCGATCCATCGAGGATTACGTGCAACGGCAGCAGAGCAAAAAGCGATTGAATGGCTTGGCAAGGTGGGGATTCGTCATCCTGAAATTAAGATTAATGCCTATCCGCATGAACTCTCCGGTGGTGAGCGGCAACGTGTGATGATTGCCATGGCGCTAATCAATGAACCCGAGCTACTGATTGCCGATGAACCTACCACGGCATTAGATGTTTCGGTACAAGCGCAGATTTTGGATTTACTTAAATCTCTGCAGCAAGAATTGGGCATGGCGATGTTGTTCATTACCCATGATTTGAGCATAGTGCGCCGAATTGCTGACCGAGTGGCGGTGATGCAAAGTGGCCAATTGGTCGAAACTAACGCGTGCCACACTTTGTTTGCTGCGCCTGCACATCCCTATACCCAGCAGTTGATCAATGCCGATCCGCGTGGTGTGCCCGTCCCTATAGCGATGGATGCTCCGACGCTGCTGCAAGCGGAAAAGTTACGAGTGTGGTTTCCAATCAAAGGCGGTTTTTTTCGCCGCACTCAAGCCTATATTAAAGCGGTTACAGATATGAGTTTCACCTTGGCCAAAGGTCAATCGTTGGGTTTGGTGGGGGAAAGTGGTTCAGGGAAATCGACCACGGGCATGGCGATTCTCAAGCTTCTCGCCTCACAAGGGGCTATCCATTTTGCAGGGCAAGATCTGCAAGCTCTCAAACGCCGTGAAATGCTGCCGTATCGCAGTAAAATGCAGGTGGTGTTTCAAGACCCATATTCTGCGCTTAATCCTCGAATGTCGGTAGCGCAAGTGATAGGCGAGGGTTTACGCGTGCATAGCCAGCTTAATGATGACGAGATTGATCACGCGATTTGCGCGGTGATGCAGGAAGTCGGCCTAGATGTAGACACTCGGCATCGCTATCCCAATGAATTTTCTGGTGGTCAACGGCAGCGTATCGCGATTGCGCGTGCGTTGGTGCTCAAGCCTGAGTTCATATTGCTTGATGAGCCAACCTCATCACTAGACCGAACTGTACAAGCGCAAGTACTGGATTTGCTGAAAGATTTGCAGCAGAAATACCAATTAACCTATCTGTTTATTAGCCATGATCTCGCGGTGATCCGCGCTTTATGTCACCACACCATAGTGATGAAAGCGGGGGAGATTGTCGAACATGGCGAAACTCAAAGCCTATTTGAGAATCCAAGTCACCCGTATACGCAGCAGCTAGTGCGTCTTTCGCTGTTGTAATCGAGCGAGTAATTGCCTTCCTATACTCTTCTCACTTGGAGTTGCAGCCAACACAGCTGCAGCTTCAAGTAGGAAGGATTCACTATGAGACCACAAGCTCGCTATAGCCAGTATTGGGGTCAAACTCTCGTGTAAAGTGGTGCTGCGGATAGTGATGGATCATCAATTCTGCCGTGGTATTGATAAGGTTCCCCTCGAGCAAATGCCCACCCCAAACACGCCCCTGTGCATCAGCAACCGCGATATGCAAATGGCAATGTTGGTACGTCAAAGTGCCGGAGAGTGACAGAATCTCAAACGGGGCACTCACTTGTAGGGTAGAAACACTATCGGCAAGGCGAATATGCAACGTCGATAAGCATCCCACGCACGACGCGATAGAGCCTGCATGGATTCGATGTTGTTGAACGAGCTGTACAATCTGCTGCTTTAAATCCATTCCTCGAGTTAAACGTAGGGCAATCAAATGGATCATGCTTTAGCCCCCGTAAAATCGCCCTCTATCAAACGGATCAAGGCTTCTAATCCCTGCTCAAGATTGGCATGGCGCTGCGCTTTGCCAAGCACGCGCATACCTTGCATCTGGGTCAAAACTAATGGAGCCAGAGAGTCTGCACAAAGATGAGCCGCAATTTGACCTTGTTGTATCGCATTGTTGAGCGCACGGGCGATAAGACGCAGCAGATGATCAAATAATGCGTGACCTTTGCTTAAGACTTCATCGTCCGTGTTTGCATGCTCAACCAAGGCATTTTGCATAAAACAACCACGGTTTCCCTCGCGTTGGAGCGCGGCAAAATGTTGCAAAAACGCTTTCAATTCTGGCCACGCCGCACTTTCGAGCTCGAGATCTTTGAGGGCAGGGGAACTGACCAAATTCAGATAACGATCCAGCGCTTCATAATAGAGCTTTTGCTTATCACCAAACGCGTTGTAAAGGCTAAAGCGATTGATTTGTAAGTGATCGACCAAATCGGATATTGCAGTATTGGCATACCCTTTTTGCCAAAACAGCGTCATTGCTTGGTGTAATTTCTCTTCGCGATCAAAGTTGCATTTTCTTGCCATTGGAAACTCGGTTGCTTAAATCTATTCTTGACTGAACGTTCAGAAACTGCGTAGAGTATATCCAGAACGATCGTTCAGAAAAAGGAATTAAGGATAGCAACATGAAATTATATGAAACCGCGATGACGCCAAGCTGTCGCAGAGTCTCGATTTTTCTTAAAGAATTAGGCATTGATGTTGAGCGTGTTCAGGTGGACGTTCGTGGTGGTGAAAACTTATCGGATACCTTTAAAAGCAAAAGTCTGAACGGCAAAGTGCCTCTGCTTGAACTGGATGAAGGTACAACACTGTGTGAAAGTGTGGCGATTTGTCGTTATTTCGACCTTACCTATCCCAATAAGCACAAGTTGTTCGGGGATTCAGCATTAGAACAAGCTCAAGTTGAAATGTGGCATCGAGTGGTTGAGTTTCAAGGCTTGTATGCAGGATTTCAGGCGTTTCGAAATCTAAGCGGTATCTATAAAGATCGTGAACACTGCGTTTACGCGTGGGGTGAAGAGAGCAAAGCTCGCGTGGCAGCCTTTTTGCCACAACTTGAGCTGCGATTGGCAGAGTCGCGATTTATTGCCACAGATCGTTTCACCATTGTTGATATTACCGCCTACATTTTTATTGGTTTCGCCCAAAAAGCGCTCGAACTTCCTGTGTTTGAACACTATCCGCACATCACTCGTTGGTTTGAGCAACTCTCGCAACGACCAGCCTTTCAATAAAGGATTTTTCTATGATTGATTTTTATACTGCAGCAACACCGAATGGCCACAAAATTGCCATCGCATTGGAAGAGATGGGCTTGGAATACACCACCCACGCGCTCAACCTTTCGAACAACGACCAAAAACAGCCCGCATTTACCGCGATTAACCCAAATGGGCGTATTCCGACGATTGTTGACCGTGATAATGAAGATTTTGCGGTGTTTGAGTCGGGTGCGATTTTGCTCTATCTCGCAGAGAAAACCGGAAAGTTTTTACCCCAAGAAAGCAAAGCGCGCTCCAAAGTGATCCAATGGTTGATGTTTCAAATGAGTGGCGTGGGGCCGATGATGGGGCAGGCCAACGTGTTTTATCGCTATTTCCCAGAGAAAATCCAACCAGCTATCGATCGTTATCAAAAAGAGGGACGCCGTTTGTTTGAAGTGATGGATGGCCAGCTAGCCCAAAACCCGTATTTGGCTGGAGATGAATACACGATTGCCGATATTGCGACCTTTCCATGGGTTCGAATCCATGAATGGAGTGGGATCTCGATTGACGGTCTGACTCATTTACAGCGTTGGATGAACGAGATCGCTGCGCGTCCTGCCGTAGTAAAAGGGTTAACCGTACCACCTCCGAGTAATGTCAGTGATGATGAGCGAGCTAAACAGATCCGCAATATGGTAACACGCTAAAGATCACGGCATTTGATGGTTCCCCAAACGGCTCGCGTTACTGCGCACTCACACCGCTGTAGCTTGACGTCGTAAGGGAGCCACATTACTCAATATAGCGGCCAACAATCTTGTCGAGTTGGCCGCTGCTTTTTAGCTCAGCAAGAGCGCTGTTGAATGCGGCTACAAACTGGCTCTGGTAAGGGTATTGCTCGAGGTTTTGGTTGGTAAATCCGATATAGCCTTGCTCTAAACTGATTTTGGCGGCCATGGAAAAGTTAACGGTATCGACAATGCCCTCACGCTTTAATCGTGTGAGTTCCCATAAGATCGAGATGCGGTCGTTGACATAGCAATCTATTCTGTCACCGCGTAACTTTAGTAGATTGACGCGATTGCCGTTAGCGTATTTCACCTCAATTTTCTTTTCTTCGACAGCTTTCCAAAACGCTTGCCCGCCTAGGCTGAATCCATCGTTCATTCCTATGGTTAAACCGTAAAAGTCCCGAGGCCATTCGGTGGACTTGCGTTTGCTGAGCCATGCGTTTTGACAAAAAACCACCACCTCTTCATCTAGGATAGGGTCTGAGTAAGGATGAATGTAAGGTCGGCGCTGCGGATAATAATAGGGGGGAAGCAAAGCAAAAATTCTTCCTGCTTCGAGTAGCTTGAGCCCACGTCGCCAAGGGATGGGTTGTAACTCAATCTCAAATTCTGTCATCAATACATCGGCGGCACGAAGTATTTCAGGATAGATACCTACTGCACGGCCATTTTCAACATAACTGTATGGCGGATAAGCATCATCCGCAAAAATGGTCACCCTTTGCGGCTTGGCATGGAGGCTTGTCGACATCAAGCAAAGTGAAGCAAAAAGTAACCCAATGCGCATAGTCGCCTTGTTTGAAGGAGTGGTAATTAACTTTAGTTTAGTGGCTATTGGGATTGACGTTGGTAAAAAACTTTGAAAAGGCTAAACTGCGTAAAAATTTTTTGAGAGTAGTGTCATGACCGACGAGCAATTCAACCCGCAAGATGAAGAAATTGAAATAGAAGCGATTGGTGTTGAGGTCTCTTGCCAGCCGATTGAGCTGTACAAAGTGTTAAAAATTGCCAATGCCGTCAGTGGAGGTGGTGAAGCAAAACACGTGATCAGTGAAGGCTATGTGTTTGTTAATGGCGATGTAGAAACTCGCAAACGCTGCAAAGTGTTTGATGGCGATCTGATTGAATTTAACCAAGAGTTTTATTTGGTGATTTGTGATGCACCAGTGACAGAGCCAGAGTCACTCGATACTCAACCTGAGCTAGCATCGTCGCACAAGCCGACAAAAACGCAGAAGAAGTCTTCAGCCAACACTTCGGCCAAGTCCAAGCCATCAAAAAACAACAAACCCGCATCTGGACAAAAAAAAGCCAAGAACGATAAAAAATCACCAAAAAGCGACAGCAAATCCCCATCAGGGCGCAGTGCTATCCGATTCTTTTGACGTGACGTTGTGACGAATTTCACTAGACTGAAGAGCTCAGTCTAGTGATGTTTGTTTTATGAAGGCGCTATGTTTTTGAAATCTCATCGTTTTTATAAAAACAGTATTGAGCAGACGAGAGCACCTGAAAACCAAGGCGTTATTAAAAACCAGAAACTAGAGAGCACACTGAGCTTTAGAACCTTGATGTGGTGGCAGTGTACTGATCGTTGCACTCAAATCGCTGATACGGGTGCTGTGTGATGGGTGAGTCGAAAGCAGCTCAGGCGGCTGTTTTCCTCCAGACGCTTTGGCCATATTTTTCCAAAGCTCAATGCTCTGATAAGGGTCAAAGCCAGCTCTTGCCATCAAGGCCAATCCTAATATATCGGCTTCTGACTCTTGGCTGCGGCCATAGGGTAAAATTACCCCGTATTGCACACCAACGCCGAGCGCGGACATGGTCAGATTACGATATTGCGCATATTCAGATGCCCCAATTGCGATATCCGTCAGTTGTAAGCCGGCATTCGCTAATTGTGATTGCGATAAACGCTCATTACTGTGGTTTGACAGCACATGAGCGATTTCATGGCCAATCACGGTCGCTAACTGGTCCTGATTCACCGCAACCTTCAGTAGACCCGTGTATACCCCAATTTTCCCACCCGGCAAGGCAAACGCATTAACTTGGTCACTCTCAAACACGACCACTTCCCATTGCTCAAAACTACTTTGCTTGGGTACTTGAGCGGTAATCGCTTTGGTTACACACTGCACATACGCATTGGTTTTTGCATCTTTACTGATTGGAATTTCCTGTTTCATCTGCGTGAAAGACTTTGCGCCAAGCTGACTCATGTCGTTGTCAGAAAACAGTAGCAATTGATTTCGGCCTGTCGGTGAAGCGCTGCATGCCGCTAAGCCAAGAGTCATTAATAAAGTGAGCGCCAGTTGCGTCTTTTTCATCTTATAGTCCTTATTTCTGTGGCGATCGATGAATGGCGTTTATATTAGCACCATACATTCATAATGTTATCCCCTCATCTTTACTGTCGCAGAGTTGGTGCACGACTTTGTGTTCGCTGGATGGAGTCGTTACAATGAGCCACTTTTACTCGTTCAGGACTCAAGCGATGTCGATTTGGAATAAGCCCATCAGTTTAGAAACACTCAATGCCACATCGAAAAATACGTTAATTGAACATTTAAATATCATTTACACCGAAGTGACAGAAAATAGCATTTCCGCCACTATGCCGGTCTGCCATTTCACACATCAACCACTTGGCATGTTGCATGGTGGCGCTTCGGTGGTGCTCGCGGAAACCTTAGGTTCAGTAGCGGCCAATTTCAGTGTGGGTGAAGACGCTTACTGTGTGGGCTTGGATATCAATGCTAACCATGTCCGTGCGATGCGTGAAGGTTTAGTGACGGGTACTGCAGTACCGTTGCACATCGGGGTATCGACTCAAGTGTGGCAAATTGAGATCAAAGATGAACAAGGACGACTGGTTTGTATTAGCCGTTTGACGGTCGCGGTGAAACGTTCACGCCCAACAAAGCAAGCCAAACCAGTAGCCGAGGTTTAAATGGTGATTCAATTTAGCGGTGGTAAAATCATTGTAACCACCCATGAAGTTGTCGTACGGCTCGGACACGAGAATCGCGTTACCTTGCAAGCCCAAGCGGAGGCCATCACGCTAATGGGAAAGGGGGCAAATGTGATGATCGCCAATGGCAGTGAAAGCAAATGGTCAGTGAAGCTCGATGATGAAGAGCAACTGAGCGCCATTGCTCAAACGTTAGGTTGTGACTTGCTTTAAAAGTTTTTGCGGTGGGCTTGCTAAAGCTTACAAAATAAGGAAACTGTCTGGGATTAGAAGTTAGATGAGATTTCCTCTTTATGAGCAGCCCGCGTTTACGTGTTCAGTTCGAAACACTCTTTGAACATTTTCAAGGTCAAGACGTTGAAACCCAACTGGAAGATGTCACCGATATTCTTTTTTGCACTCGACGTAATGCGCGTATTGTTCTCAATAAAATGGAAGAAGAGGGGTGGATTGAGTGGCATCCTGCGGCTGGGCGCGGCAAACTCTCGCAACTGCTCTTTAAACGCAGTCGCGCGGATGTCAGTGAGAACCTTGCGCGCCGTTATCTCAATGAAGGAAAGATAGGCCAAGCGTTTGCCGTGCTTGATCAGGACGCCGCAAAATTAACTCAAGTGATAGAGAGCTACCTTGGCGTTCAGCATCAAGAAGGTCTGCAAGTTGTCAGGTTGCCTTACTATCGTCAGCTATCGATGTTGAACCCACAAAAGCCGATGCGCCGCTCTGAACAGCATATTGCGCGACAGGTGTTTAGCGGACTTACGCGTCTTGATGAAGAAGAGCAATTACAGCCTGATTTAGCACACGCTTGGCAGGCGCTATCAGATACTCACTGGCGGTTTTACTTACGCCCCGGAGTGCGCTTTCATAATGGCAATCTCCTCACCACCGAACTGATTGTGCAAAATCTTTGGCAGCTACGGTTGCTTAATCTTTTTGCCCATATTGACCGAGTTGAATCACCTTACCCTTGGGCGGTCGATGTGCATCTGCAAAAGCCCGATACCCGCTTACCGCTATTGCTTGCCGAAGCCTGTGCCAAAATCCTCCCAGCGGAGTCCGATCGCAATCCCGATTTTGATTTAATGCCAGTAGGAACGGGGCCCTACAAAGTGGTTCTAAACGATGAAAAACGTTTGGTTTTGCAAGCGTTTGATGGCTATTTTGGTTTTCGTCCACTGCTGGACCGAGTTGAAGTTTGGGTGATTGATGAAGTGCACTCTTCCATGGTTTTTCCAAGCTTATCCAATCCGATGAAAACCGCTCGAGGATCATCAACCGAAGAGGTAGAGCTGGATCCCGGCTGCACCTATTTACTGCTTAATCGTCGCAATGGCGTTGCCAAAGATGAACATTGGGCGCGCTATCTCACTGACAAACTTAATGCGCTCAACCTGTTTCGTCTTCTGCCGGAAGAGAAAATCATTGAACTTGGGGTGTTGCCAGCCTATGGGTTAAAACCCGGGTGGTATCATCACTCAGCGGCAGCGCAAAGAACGTTACCACCAGAATACAAAGAACTTACGATTGCCTATCACGCTCAGCATCCTATGTTTCCGACTGTTGCTAATGCGATTAAACAATTGCTCAGCCAAGATGGGATCACAGTCAATGTCATCAAATATGAACACACGGTCGTTGAAACTGAAAATGTGGATATTTGGATTAAGCCAATGGGTATTGCTAATCACCGTGATGATGCGTTAGCGGGGTGGTTACTCAATTACTCCGATATTGAGTTTTTGAGCAAAGGAGAGGATTTCAATCAGTGGGTGAGTTTGATTGATGCTTGGCGTGCTGACTCTTCTGCGCTCTTCCCTGCGAAAGAACTGGGGAAATCACTGGTGGAAAAACACCAACTGATCCCGATGTTCCACTGCTGGTTAGGCATCAGTAAAGATCAGTGCGGTGCGTTACAAAATGCGAAATGCAATGCGCTAGGTTGGTTCGATTTTAGCCAAGTCTGGGTAAAGCCCGACTTGTCAGAACACTAGCTTTTACTCACTCGTGGGATTTGATCTCGATCGCTAATTAGCCAGTTTCGCAAAATAAACACTGCTTGCCGGTAAGCCCAGTGCTAGACTATGTGCGAACTCAGTAGAATCGCTTAGGAGGATAAGTGGAACTGGCATTGATCATTGCTTTTATCGTTGCTGCTGCAGTAATGGTGAAAAAAGAGATGGCAGAGAACAAATAATTCATTTCATCACCTTTTAAATTCCTTTTGAATGAAGTGTTCTTTAAGAAAAAAGCCAGCGTAAGCTGGCTTTTTGTCTTTGGATTAGAACTGGTAATCGAGAGAAATCCCCCAGTTACGTCCTGGTTGAGATTGGTAGTCAATATTGAACGCTTCGGTTCCTGTTTTTCCAGAAATATCCGAGTAGTGCCAGTACTTCTTATCAAATAAGTTAAACAGTCCAGCACGAACCGTGAGATCTTTTACTGGAACATAATACGCAGTAAGGTCAACTACGGTATAACCCGCTACATCGAGGTTGTTATCAAGTTGCCACTCATCTTTGCTGGCCACCATTTTCACATTGAGCGCTGAACCAAAGTTCACTTGATCATAACCTAGCCCCAACACACTGGTTAATGGCGCAACGGTATCAATCTCTTTACCCGTTGCTTTATCTTCACCGTGCGCATAAGCGACCGCTAGGCGAGCATAGCTACCATGAGGAAGAGGAGATACCGTATCCAGTAATAGAGTAGAACTGAGTTCTGCACCGTAAATACGAACTTCGTCGATATTGTATTTACTGATTACATCTTTGCCACCAGACTGACCAGTTTTAGTTTGTGTGATGAAGTCTTTGTAATCATTGATAAATACAGCAAATTCCATATTGCCATACGCATTATTTCCGCGAGTTCCCACTTCATACGAGATACTGCGTTCAGCTTTTAAATCAGGGTTAGCTTCAATAATCGCCCCTTGATTGTAGAAATAGTAAAGGTCATAAACCGTTGGAGCTTTAAATCCTTGACTGATCTGGCCAAACAGCGCGAGGTTCTCTTTTAAGTGGTAAACTGCACCCAACTTCCCGGTAAAGGCATTGTCTTTATTTGGTTGATATTGGGTAGTAAAACCTGCGTCTGTTTTTGGTGTAGCTTCAAACGAGTCATAACGTAAACCCGCGGTTAGGATTAGTTGCTCATCCATTAAATAGAGTTGATCTTGAGCAAATAAACCCCACTTTACGATATCTGCATCTGGTACACCTGTGCTACCTGTACGAGAGGTCCCTGTTCTATAAAAATGGTCGGTGTTTTCGAGACTGAATGCATTGTTAAGGAAACTACCACCGTATGTTACATCATGAGATACACCATCAATTTCAACTAACTTATTAAATTGGGCATCAAATTGCAGCGCTTTATCCGCTGAATCACGCTCACGCATACGTGCACCACTACTTGGTGTTGTATCGTAGTTCTTATTCAAAGAGCTAGAGTCTTGGTAACTTAGTGCTAGGTTGCTTTCGTCTGCGAGTAAAGCATTCATTAACCATTGATGTTCTAATGAGATACGAGTACGTTTATTCACGTCTTCATTAAAGTTATTGCTATAGACAAACCCTGGCATAATTGCATAGCCATTGTAATTGAGTTCATCTTCATCATAGTTTTTAGTGTAATGCTCTAGGGTTAACCCCAAACGATGGTTTTCATTTGCTTGGTACTGAGCTTTAGCAAGCACATTACCTAGATCCGTATCAGCAGGGTTAGTTGCACCGCGTTTAGGTCCTTCAATGTCAGCGCCTGAGCCGTGAGATTGAGTTTCGTGACCTTGTGCATAAGTGGCCATTACTAACGTCTCGAGTTTGCCTTCGCGCATTGCCCAAGTCAGAGTATTTTTGAACTGCTCGTCCACAGAAGTGTAGGTTGACTTAATACCAAAGCGATGGCCATCACCGTCACCCACTAACACGTCACTTGGGTTTTTGGTACGAAACTGAACTAAACCACCCAATGCATCCGAACCATATAGAGTCGAAGAGGGACCTTTATTCACTTCAATCGATTGTAAAGTATCTACCTCAATGGCATTACTGTATTTGCGTTGTTCTGAAGCACCTGGGTTATAACCGACTGGTTGCTGAACGCCGTCAATAACTGTCAATATCCGGCTATCTTCCATGCCGCGAATGTTGAAACCTGAAATACCAAAGCGACTACCAGATTTCACTTCTACACCAGGGGTGTATTTGAGTGCATCTTTAGCATTTGTGGCCAAACTTCTATCAATATCTTTAGCGCTGACGGTATCAATTGAAGCAGCAACATCTTGTTTATCCTGAGCTGAGCGTGTCGCTGTGACGACAACTTCATTGAATTGTGACTCTTGTTCAGCGTATGCTGAAGGCACGAGTGCTAGCATGATCGCGCTAGAGAGCAGAGACTTTTTATACATTTGAACTACCTGCAATTTCCATGTTGAGTAAAACGCAGGAATTCTAATAAATATTAATGATAATTGCTATCATTTGTGTTTAATTGTTTGCGTAATGTGAAAAGAACAGGACTTGAGTTTTCTAAATGAATTTTATAATCAAAGGGTTATATTATTTATAATGGCATTTATGATATCGTAAATCGTGACTGTTATCACAGTTGACGGTGTAAACTATCAATAGGAGAGAGCATTGTTAAGTCCAATCACTCTTGAAGCGCTTCATATTTTGGATGCAATTGAGCGTAGAGGCAGCTTCGCAGCCGCAGCCAATGAGCTTAATCGAGCACCGAGTTCATTGAGCTATCAAATCCAAAAGCTTGAACAGGATTTGGATTTGATGATCTTTGATCGCTCCGGTCATCGAGCCAATTTTACTGAAGCGGGCAAACTTATCTTAGAGCGGGGCAGGGCCATCTTGGCTGCGACCGAAAAATTGGTCAATGATGCTACGTTACTGGCAAATGGCTGGGAGCTCGATATCACGATTGCACTGGATGGTATTGTGCCCGCAGCAAATCTTTTTCCTATGGTTGAAGCTCTGGGTAACATCAGTAAAACGCGAGTGCGCATTCAAGATGAAATTTTGGCGGGTTGCTGGGAAGCCTTAGCGACGGGGCGTGCGGATTTGTTGATCTGCCCGCGCATCGAAGCCTTACCACAGGATGTGAAAGCAGAAACCATTGGCACGATGAAAATGATCTGGGTTGCCGCGCCGACACACTATGTGCATCGTCGTTCGGGGGAGTTTAATGAAGAGGCCAGAGAAAAGTATCGTGCTATTGCCATTGCCGATACGGCTCGTGAACAGCCAGCAATGAGTGTAAACATTCTACAGCGTCAACCTCGCTTAACGGTCAGTAATTTGGACGTAAAATGCAAAGCGTTAGTGGCGGGCTTAGGGATTGGTACTCTGCCAATGCAAGTGGCTCAACCTTATATTGATAAAGGTGAACTAAAAGCTATTCATGGCTCTGAAGATCTAGAGATGGATATCGTACTTGCCTGGCGACGTAACCAGATGGGTGAAGCCAAATCTTGGTGTATTCAATACCTGAAGAAGAATTGGCGCTGGGAGTAGATCAAAAAAAGTGACAGAGGATCTTTGAGATCTTCTGTCACTTTTATATTTAGCGTAATGGCAGAACCATGTCAGCAGTGCCATCCTCAAAATGAATATCGACGGCAAAGCCCATTTTTTGCGCTAGGGTTAACATGCCGCGATTGGTCGGCATGGTCATGCCCGACATTTGCTGCGTCCCTTTGGCTTTACAATAATCAATAATCTTACGCATCAATATCTTACCTAGCCCTTTTCCTTTCAAATCCGAGCGAATCAGGATGGCAAATTCCGCATCGGTATTCTCATGATTAATTAACGCTCGAGAAACCCCAATAATCTCAGAATCCTCACCTTCACCACTCACCGCGACAAACGCCATCTCTCGGTCAAAATCAATTTGAGTTAAGTTTGCTAAAGCTTCATGGTTAAACTCACCGACATCAGAGAAAAAGCGCTTATAGAGATCTTCCTTGGATACTTTCTTGATAAAGGCGGCATGTTTCGGTTCATCTTCAGGCAATATGGGGCGTACAGTAAGCCACTCTCCATCACGTGCTTGGCACCTTTCTTCCAACTCGGTGGGATAGGGTCGAATAGCAAGGCGGCTTTGGGCATCGCCAGTGAATTGGCGTAGCACCAAATTAGCATCAAGAATAGTAAACTGGCTGCCGTTGACAAGCAGGGGATGGATATCCAGCTCATGCACTTGTGGGCATTCAACAACCATTTGTGAAATACGGACTAAAAATTCAGATAATCCTTCAATATCAATAGGGACGGGGAGTTTTTGTAGCCGGATTTTACCGCTACGTATCGCTCGAACAATTAAGTAGCGCGCTAGCGTCATGTTGAGAGGGGGTAGCGCGGCAGCGGCATCGAGTGATTCATCCCACTCAGAACCGCCTTGTCCTAATAAAATTACTGGCCCAAAAGTCACATCGGTTTTGACTTTGATCCTAAGTTCTTCCCCGCCAGCCAGTTTTGCCATCCCTTGAACTAATAAACCGTGAATATTCGCTGAAGGGTAGGAGAGTTGAGTTCTATCCAGAATCGCTTGCGCGGCATTGGCCACTTCTATCCGGTTACGCAAGTTAAGCATAACACCTTGCACATCGGATTTATGCGCAATGTCAGGGGAGCGTAACTTCACCGCCACAGGGTAGCCAATAGTCTCGGCTATATGCACCGCTTCTGTACTGTCAGAAGCAATCCATGTTGGCAATACATTGAAATTAAAGCATTTAAGCAACGTGCCAATTTGATGAGTATCGAGATTGACCTGATCATGTTCACCTAAGTGTTCATGTATCCATGACTTTGCAGTTTGCATCTCTGAAGCATGTACCACTTCTGTTGTGGTCGGGGTTTCCATCAAATGCTTCTGGTTACGTCGGTACTCGACTAAGTGCATGAATGCCGTCACCGCACTTTCGGGCGTACGGTAAGTCGGTATCCCAGCCTGATTGAAAAGAGTACGTGCGGGTTTGGCCGATAATTCACCAGACCAGTTGGTCAAAATATTAAATCTTTTGGCACGCGGATGCTTTTGCACTGCTTCAACCAGTGCTTGAGCGGTTTGTTCTGAATGCGCGATTGCAGAAGGGCTATGCATGATCAAAATCGCATCAATGTTCTCGCTTTCCAACAAAATGTTTAAGGTGGAGACATAGCGCTGATGATCAGCATCACCGACAATATCGACAGGATTACTGTGTGACCAACTTTGGGGAAGAGACTGATTAAGCTTTTCATAAATCTCATCTTCAAGCTGGGCAAGTTTACCGCCGCGCTCTAATAATGCATCAACAGCCATAATCGCCGGGCCACCACCATTCGTAATAATCGCAAGGCGTTCACCACGCAGTGGAACGGAATGGGTCAATGTCTCTACCGCCGCAAACAGCTCGTGAGTGTTATTGACTCGGAGCATGCCTGTACGGCGAATCGCAGAATCGTAAATGATGTCTAAAGTATCATCGCCACCGGTATGCATTTGTGCCGCTTTTCTTCCGGCTTTAGTACGACCACCTTTTAAGACGAGGATCCGTCGATTGCGAGACGCTGCGCGAGCGGCGGACATAAAACGTCGCGCATCACGAATCGTATCGACATACAGTAAGATCGCATCGGTATGTTTATCGGTACTGAGGGTATCGAGCAAGTCAGCAAAATCAATGTCACTTGCATTACCTAAAGAAATAAATGCTGAAAAACCAATACCTTTATCATTAGCCCAATCAAGGATAGTGGTACATACCGCCGCAGATTGTGACACAAAAGCAATATTGCCTTTTAAGGCTGAAACGGGAGAAAACGAGCCATTGAATTGCATCCAAGGCAAGATAAGCCCCAAACTATTAGGCCCCAAAATTCGCATATTCACAGATTTGGCTATCGTCATACACTGGGCTTGAATTTCTTCGCCTTGTGCATCCAAAGAGTACATATCGGAAGATAAAACAATCACTTGTTTGACGCCTTTCTCGGCTAACTGTTTAAATAAGCTGACATTGCGCGAGGCGTGAGTACAAAGAATCGCAATATCAGGCACAATCGGGAGGTCGGAAATCGTTTTGTAAGCCAATACACCACAAACGGCAGGATAATAGGGCGTGACAGGCATAATGGCACCATCAAAACCACCTTGAAGTAAGTTTTTCATCACAATGTTACCCGCACGGAAAGACCGAACGGATGCCCCAATCACAGCGACAGATTTGGGTCTAAGCAGTTGATTCAAGTGGTCCATACCCTGCCTACCTAATGGAATGTCTGTTTATATGGTAACCAATTCTTGTGAGCTCTGTTGGGCGAGAACAGCCCTCTGTGATCGAGTTTACAGTTCCCTTTGGTTAGTTTGTGCCATAAATCACAGGATAGATGCATATAATGACTCGGTAAGCTTGATTCTCTTGGTTGCAATGTGCATGATTTAAAGCACTTTGTACCTAAGGCATGACTATATCTATGAAAAAAATCGCAGTTATCGGGCTATCAGCACTTCTTGCAGCTTGCGCATCCGGTGAATACACCACAGACGTGAAGACAGAAAGTCATCGCGAAGAATATTCAGTTGCCGCTGTTGAGCAGCCTGTCATTTCCGAATATGGTGTGGCAGACGGCATTTCTGAGCAGAACGTTGAACAAAACGTTGTAAAAATGACGCCGGACAGCGAGAAAAAAGTAGTCAAGATGAGTCCACAGGCTAAACCTGCCGTCTCCATTACTCCGCCTAGCGCCAAACAAGTCGCAATGAATCCTCGTTATGGTTTTACCATTCAAGTGGTTGCTGTGGGTGCGCAAAGTAAAGTGGACCAATTCGCATCTAAACTCCCTAGAAATGGCCAACCTATTTGGGAAAACTACAAACTGGTCAATGGTACAAAATGGTATACCGTACTTTACGGAGATTATGCGACTCGCCAAGAGGCCGCTGCTGCTATTTCAAGCCTTCCAGTTGAGTTGCGAGAAATGAAGCCTTTCGTGAAAAGCATTGATTCGATCAAAAACTCGGAATTCCCGACGCTTAATAAGCTCAACTAATACTTCTTTAAAGGGGCGTAGGCCCCTTTATTGTTTGTTCTGTGAGCAGTTGAATAAGGTTTTCGTGAGAAACGATAACATTGACTGAAACTTCACATTGAATGAACTATCATAGCCATCAATTACTACTTCGGTGTCACGGAAAGATTAATGACTAAGACAACAATCCTACTTTTGTGCGGTGGCGGCTCATCTGAGCACGAAATTTCTCTCGTATCAGCCAACTACATCCAACAACAGCTTGAACTGACTCCAGAGTTTCACGTGATTCGAGTCGAGATGAAAAAAGAGGGATGGTTTTCCGAACAAGGAGCCCTCGTATACCTCGATACAAATAGCGCAACATTAAATAGCGATAAGGCTTCCTACCCAATAGATTTTGTTGTTCCTTGCATCCATGGTTTCCCGGGAGAAACTGGGGATATTCAATCCATGTTAGAACTGGCAGGCATTCCTTATCTAGGCTGTGGGCCAGAAGCCAGTGCAAACAGTTTTAACAAAATCACGTCCAAACTGTGGTATGACGCATTAGGTATTCCTAACACTCCGTATTTATTTTTAACCCAAAATACACCAAGCTCGATTGAAAAAGCCAAGCAAGCTTTTGGTCATTGGGGAAGTATCTTTGTCAAAGCTGCTCGTCAGGGTTCTTCAGTCGGATGCTACAAAGTAACCACAGAAGATCAGATTGCCCCAGCCATTGAGGCTGCTTTTGGTTTCTCAGAGCAAGTTCTTGTCGAGCAAGCCGTTAAACCTAGAGAGTTAGAGGTTTCTGCTTATGAGATGAACGGAAAACTCTATATCTCAAAGCCGGGAGAAGTGATTGCACCAGAAGGTACATTCTATTCATATGAAGAAAAGTACAGTGCGAATAGCCACGCCAGAACCGTCTTAGAAGCTGAAAATCTAACCGAGAAACACAAAGAATTAATTCAAACATATGCTGAACGTGTATTCATCCATATGAATCTTCGTCATTTATCTCGGATCGACTTTTTCTTGACTCAAGAGGGACAAATTTACCTCAATGAGGTCAATACATTTCCAGGAATGACACCGATTTCCATGTTTCCGAAAATGCTAGAGCACAATGGACATCGATTTAGTGAGTTCCTCGCACAATGTGTCACCAACACATTAGTAAATGCGAAATAGGGCATTAGGGTCTGGGTGACGTTGTCACTCAGATCCGCCGATTTAGTTGGAAAAGGTCGTAACAGACATGAGATAACTCTATGTAAGCTAAAGAATTAGCGACAATATACTTGATAACCTGAGATATAGAATTATTATTTAGGTACCTAGGGATAAAAAAGCAGAGTATCTATGGCTGTTGCAATCTATCGAGGTTTCAATCTCCAATCGGCTGCCAATTCAACTGAAATATGGCAAGTCAGGATAAAAAACCACGTATTGACGGGTAATTTGGCTGCGGTAAAGAAGAGCATTGACTGGTTTTGCGATACTGCATCGATTATTGATCCAAAAGAATTTGAGTCGATCGGCCAAAAACGTGAAGTTTCGGCTGGAGCTCAAGAGCAATTCAATGGCTTCACTATCAAAAACGATACCGGTGAAGCTAACGAGTGGTATTGCTTTTTTAATGGCCGTTTGATTAAAGGTTCCAAAATCGCCATTCAAAAACATATCGAAGCTTACCTCGTTGCAAGACAACGAGCGATGCAACAACAAGCGCAACAAAAAAGATAGTAAAAGTATGACATTGGTGTATTCAACCGAAGTCGGGCGCATTAAGCCTGAGCATGAAAAAATAGAGCGTCCAAAAGGCGATGGTATTGTCCGCATTTTCCGTGAAACTAAAGGCCGTAAAGGAAAAGGTGTCACTATTGTAAAAGGTTTAGACCTTGACGATGCCGCTCTAAAGCTGCTTGCCGCTGAACTCAAGAAAAAATGTGGATGTGGTGGAGCTGTAAAAGATGGCGATATTGAAATTCAAGGAGATGTTAGAGATCAACTCAAAACATTGCTTGAATCGAAAGGACACAAAGTCAAATTAGCAGGTGGTTAAGTCGTATTTTACTCCTCGTGTAACCCCAAACTGCCAATAACTCCACCTTAGTGTGGAGTTCTTTTTTAGCGAAGT